>NZ_JBEZGN010000020.1:0-164575 GCF_040650055.1 Spirillospora sp. NPDC048819
GTGCGGGCCCCGGGCCCGCACGAGCACGGCGGCGGCGCGGCCACGGGTTCGAACGGCCTCGTCGGCGTCCTCCTGGTCATCGCCGTCGTCCTGGTGCTCGGCATCGCGGCGTGCGTGCTGCTGCGGCGGCGCGGGGCGCCGGGCGGGCGGCTCCCCGCGGTCACCAGGGTCCTGGTCGCCGGGCTGGCCGGTGTGACCCTGACCGTCTGGCTGACCTCGGGCGCCCGTTCGCTGCCGCTCGCGGCGGAGGAGCCGCCGGAACCGGGCGTCCCGCTGCTGCGGTCGCTCGCCCTGCCGGGTGACCGCCACCTCTCCGTGCTGGTCGTGCCGAACCGGCCCGGCTACAACCTCGTCGGCATCGCGGGGGCCGCGCAGGCGTCCGCGGGCATCGACCGGGGGCGTCTCAAGCGGGGGTCCCGGCGACCCGGCAGCGCCCTGACCTGGGTCGGCGTCGAGCTGCCCGCCGGCAGCAGCCGCCTGTGGGTCTCCGCTGCGCAGGGCACCGGCTCGCTGCCGGTCGACACCGGGGAGGGACCGCCCGCCTCGCCCGCGGCGCTGCGCGGCGGGGACGGCCCGGAGTGCGCGGCCGCGGCCGCCGGGGCCATCGTCGCCGGCGGCTCCCGTCCGCTCACCGGCTGCCCGGCCGACGCGCTGGCGCCACGGGACGCCGCCTCGCTGCGTTCGGTCGTCCGGTTCATCGCCGGGCGGGGAGAGCGGACGCTCATGCTGGCCGGCGACGACTCGCCGCGCGGCCGGGCGGCCGCCGCCACCGTGCGCGCCGCCGCCCGCGAGGAGGGAGTGGCCGTCACCCCGCCCGCCGGGACAGGGCACCCGCTGATGGTCGTGGCCGGCTGGAAGCGGGCCCAGGCCCTCGTCGACGACGTCGCCCATGGCCGCCTGAAGGCACAGGGAACCTACCTGGCCCCCTGGCTGATGACCCGGCCGCTGCTGAGCCCGAACGCGAGGCAGCTCATCCCCCTGCGATACGCGCCCCGCACCGCGGCGCCGATGGCGTACGTCGCGGCGCTGAACGAGCGGATCCCCGGCGAGTACCCGTCCACCGCCGGTTACTCCGCCTGGCGGGACGTGCGCGACCGTACCGGTCCCGGGGCGGTCCGGCTGTACGCCGTCGCCCTCACCTACATCCCCGGCCAGAACTTCGGTCCCACTGCGGGCGACGAGGCGGGTGGGCACTCCCACGGACCGGACGCCGTCGGCTGGGTGCCCGGCGCCATGATCGCCGAGGTCGCGCGCCCGCTGACCGGGGGCGGACCGGCTTGACCGCTGATCTCGGCGAGAAGGAGCCGGACGTGACGCCGACCACCGAGGCCGCGCCGCAGATGCCGGAGATGCGCTGGGAGCTGCTGCTGCCCCACCGGGACCGGATTCTCCGGCTCGCCCGTTCGCGGCTCTCCGGGGACCTGGAAGCCGAGGACTGCGCCCAGGAGGCGCTCCTGCGGGCCGCCTCGTTCGCCGGGCTGGACGAGAACCGCGTCGGCCCCTTTCTCACCACGGTCACACTGCGGCTGTGCGCCGACGTCCACCGCCGCGCCGAACGGCACCGGCGGCTGGTGCGCGCCGCCTGGCCCGAGACCGCGACCGGGCCGGAGGAAACGGTGTGCGCCTCCTCCGAGGAGGCGTGGATGCTCGCGCAGGTGCAGCGGCTCGCGGGCCGCGAGCACCAGGTGATGGTCGCCCGTCTCGACGGGGTGGGCGTCCGCGAGTTCGCCCGCCGCCACGGAATCTCCACCAAGGCGGCAGAGAGCGCGTTCACCCGCGCCAGGGCCCGGATGCGCCGCTGGTACGAGGAGAGCATGGCCGACGGAAGGACCCGCGGGAGGCCGAGGGCGGACGCCCGGACCGGCGGACCCCGCTGATCCAGGCCGGCGGCGGGCGCGTGTCTCCGGACCGCGCGTGCGAACGCCGATGGCGGCCGGGCAGGCGTCTCGCCTGTCCGGCCGCCATCGGCGGAGCGGGTGCCGGCGGGGACGCGCCGGCGGTCGGCTACGCCGTCACCCGCACGCCGTCCAGGCGCTCGTCGAGGTAACGGGCGGAGGAGTTCGCGCGCCACAGCGCACCCCTCGCGATGCCGCGGCGCATGTGCTCGGACGAGGCGGCCGGCAGGACGACGTTGTGGAACCATCCGGCCGCGTGCTTGGAGTCGATGGTGATGTGCAGACGGTGGTAGGTGATCCCGGCGTCCGGCAGCCCCAGCCGTTCCCATGCCCGGACGACGTTCTGGAACCGGCTGGGAGCCAGCCATTCGGTCATCCCGAGGAATCCGACGGCCTCGGGGTACATCTGGCGGTACCGGGTGATGAGCACGGCGAGGTTCCCGGAGAGCAGGTCGTTCGCGGTGACGGCCCCCTCGATGTCTCCGTCCTGGATGCCGAAGACCTCATAGATCTTGTTGAACAGATGGGTGTGGACCTCTTCGGGGTTGCCGTTGCCCATCTCGTCCCAGAAGTTCTTGGCGATCTCCATCTTGCTGGGCCCCGACGTGCCTATCTGCATCATCGCCAGCAGGTCGTCGAAGCGCGCGTCGACCAGCGATTCCTGGATGACGTAGGTGCGCAGGTCCTCGGGCCTCGCGTCGTAGCGGATGAACTCGGTGTAGTACGGATGCTTGTAGGCCCGGTGGCCGCGGACGAGGTTCTTCAGCCAGGACAGGTACTCCCTGCCGTCGACCGGTGCGGACTCCAGCGTTCCCGGGGCGACGCAGCGGTCCTCCGAGGCGATCGTGGCGGTCTCCAGCGACCGGGTGATCTCGTGAAGGAGCACGGATCCTTCGGCGATCGGCTCGCCGGGGATGGTCGTCATCATCTGGTAGATCCGGGACAGCAGGAGCTGCTGCTGGTGGAAGGCCGCGCGGTCTCCTGAGAGCGCCTCCTCGTTCATCCGGCCGACGGCGGCCGTGATGTCGCCGCGGTTCTCCAGAAAATTTCGGTCGACCTCCTCCGCGGCGAGCGCGAGCCACGACGTTATCTCGGCGACGATCGCCGCGTGGTCGGAGGGGACGGTCGCGGAAGCGGTTGACCTGTCGGTGGCGGACACGGTTTCTCCCATTCCATTTCTGACTTCTCTATCAACCACTATGGCAGACGGCCCTGATAAGCCCCTGATTCGCCGCTTACTGAGGCGCGGTCGATTACCGGGAACAAAAGAAACCCTCCGCCCGGTGGCTCGGAGGGTTTCTCGGATCGGCTGCTCGGTCAGTCGGCGGAGAGGGCAGGATTCGAACCTGCGCGGGTGTTAACCCGTTCCGGCAGAACCGGATCCCATTCGGCCGCTTTGGGTACCTCTCCTCGGCGTTTCCGCCTCAATTAATATTATGCACGACCTCTCTGACAATGGACTGACACGACGCTGAGCATCTCTCCGGCCAACGCGTCATCGCGCGGTCCGGATCAGCTCGACGGCCTCGGGGACGCCCATGTACGGCAGACGCACCTCGGCCATGTCGTCGGTCCAGCGCTCCGCCAGGTCGTAGCGCTCCTTGGCGGTCGTCTCCAGCAGCTTGCGGCCGGGGAACACCTCGTAGTCGCGCAGCAGGTCCGCGTGGGCGTGCATGCCGTCCTGGAACAGCTCCTCCCGGTGCATGACGAACTCCTCCACAGGCAGCTCGTCCCACAAGCGGCGACCCCGCCGGATGAGATCGATGAGGTGCGGGCGGTACTTCGGGTGCCGGCGGAGGTGTTCGCGGACGATGTCGCTGCCGACGGCGAGGTGCCGGATCTCATCGATGGACGCACCATGGGCGATCTCCCCCGCGGCCGGATCGAGCAGCGCCCACTTGCGTTCGCTGAGCTCCGCCGCGGGCGCGAGGACGCCCTCGACCACGATCGTGAACACTGCCACCGCACCGATGAAGTCGCCCTCGTCGCGGACCACCGAGGTCGCGAACTCCGCGATGGGATCGAGGACCCGTTCGGTGTAGTCGGCGCCCTGCTCCTCGATCCACGCCACGAGGCCGTCGGCCGGAACGCCGAGCTCCGGCAGGTGGCCACGGAAGATCATCGAGTGCCGCGCCTCATCGACGACCTGGGTGGTGAAGAATTCCAGCTCGGCGATGCCGGGCGCGGCGGCGACGTAGTGGGACAGCACGCGGACGGCGCGCGCCTCGGCGATCGAGCGATTGCCGAGTTCCAGCACGAGCGCCTCGCGGAGCGGGCCCGGTTCGCGCATGTACTCCGGTGTGGCGGCGGCGTGCCCGCGCCGGGCACGTCCGCGCAGGGTGCCCTGCGCGACCGCCGACAGCCAGTACGCCAGGTCGCACTGCCGCGCGGTCAGTGTGAGTCGCTGCGCACCGTCCAGGAGGTTCGGCGCGCGGTCCCAGTCCGCTTCCAGCGGTGTCCGTACGGTCATGGTCCCTCCGTGGTTGTGGGCGGTTCGGCGTTCGCCGTGGACGGCTCGCCGTTGTCCGGTTTCACTCCCTCCAGCCGTCCCGCGAAGCTGACCAGCGGCTCGCCCTCACCCGGTGTGCCGAGGAGCACCTCGGCGAGGAGCAGTTCGTGGTCGCCGACGCGGAGCCGTTCGGTCGCCCGGCACGCCAGATGGGCCAGGCAGCCGCCGATCAGCGGTGCGCCGGTGAGGGCGTCGGTGGTGCGGTCCAGGCCCGCGAACTGGCCGTCGCCGGCGGGACGAAGCGGGTCGGCGAACCGGCGGGCGACGTCGGCCTGCCGGACGCTGAGCACGTTGACCGAGAACAGCGTGGCCGGCCGGATCATCGCCGCGAACTTCGACGACGGACGCAGGCACACGCCGAGGATCAGCGGATTGCGCGACATCGTGCTCATCGCGCTCACGGTGGTGCCGTGGCTCAGTCCGTTCCGGCCGACGGTGAGAACCGTCACCGCCGCGGCGACCTGGAGCAACGCGCGCCGGGCCGGGTTCGCGTCCGCCGCGGGGACGTCCCCGGCGCCGCCGTGCCCGCCGGTCGCCGAGGCGGCCAGGCGCGTCACCGGCCGGCCCCGGCGGCCGGCACCGCGCCGCCGTCGTCGAGGACCGGCAGCGGCACCCGGCTGCCGGACGCCGACTTCTGCAGCGTGGTCGCGAGCCCCTGGTACACCGGGTTGGCGACCGGCTCGAACGGCAGCCCGAACGGCTTGTAGAAGTTGCCGAACACGCCGCGGTCCCCGAACACGTGGAACGGGATGGCGAGCAACGCCCATTCGGGGCCGGCGAGCCACAGCCACAGGCCGATCACGGCCGCGCAGGTGATCAGGCTGTGCATCGTGTTGTACAGGACGTAGTAGACCTTGGAGATCCGCTTGTCCTCGCTGCGCCGGAAGGCGATCGCGCCGGGGATGTAGCCGATGAGGTCGATGTAGGCGAACAGCACGATGAACACCCACCAGCGGATCTCGGTGAAGTGCACCAGGATCAGGATGATCGACAACGCGAAGCCGACGAGGTACTCGGCCCGGTGCAGCCGGAACGTGACCGGCGAGTCGTACGGGTTCTTGATGTCCATGGGTTCCTCTCAAGCCGCACGGGTCAGGACAGGTGGAGCGGCCCGCCCGCGAAGTAGCCGGCCATCTGCTCGGCGACGCTGCTCCGCGACGGCGGGTGGAAGGCGAGCGGGGCCACCGCCGAGGCGAGGTAGGCGACGTCGGGGGAACCGATGAACGCCATCCCCCCGAGCGTCTCCACGGCCGCGTGGACGACGCCGGCGAGCAGGTCCTGCGCGGCGTACCGCGCGGTCAGGACGGTGGCGACGGCCTCGTCCCCGGTGACGCCCTGCTCGATGGCCCGGGCGGCGCCCTCGATCAGGTCGACCGCGGCCTCCATCCGGATGGCGAGGGCCGCGCGATCGGCCGCGCTCCCGCGGTCGCGTGCGAGCACCTTCTCCGTGAGGGCCGACGCGACACCGGAGTACGCCGCGGTGGTCAGCAGCTCGAACCAGGTGAACCCCGCGGTCTGCAGATCGTCGAGGCCGAGCTCGTCGTCCGGTGTGCTGAGTATGACGAGCTCGTCGGGGACCTCGACGTCGGTGAGGCGCACCTCGTGGCTCTGCGTCGCGGCCAGCACGGGCGTGCCCCAGAACGGGACGACGCTGATGCCCGGTGAATCGGCCGGGATGAGCAGCAGCGCGAGGCTCTGCCGGCCGCCGTCGTCGATCGCGACGCTCGCGGTGAGCACGTCCATCGAGCGGGACAGGCTGCACGGCTTCTTCGCGCCGTTCACCCGGTATCCGCCGGCGGACCGCTCGGCCGTCACGGCCGGGAGCAGGATGTTCTGGTCGCTGCGGCCCTCGGCCCAGCCGGAGGCGAGCAGCAGGCCGTCGCCCGCCACGGCGGAGAGCATCTTCAGCTGGGCCGGAGCCAGCCGGTCGGCGGTCCGCGACAGGCTGAACAGCATCGCGACGGTGAAGTGGTGCATCACGGTCGCGACGCCGAGGGAGGGCGATACCGAGGCGACGGCTCGCTGCACCCGGACCGCGTCCAGCGGGCGGGCCGCGAGCCCGCCGAATTCGGCGGGGACCAGCAGCGCGGGCCCCCCGTGGGCGCGGTAGTGCTCCACGACCGCGCTGTCGGTCTTCTCGCGGTCCGTCAGTGACATCCCCTCGAGTTCGGCCAGCAGGCCGGGGTGGTGACGTCCGCACGCCTCACGCGCTTTATCCAGGGAACGCATCGCCGGCTTTCCTCCGGGAGATAGGGAGATACCACGGCGGGCCAGAAATGCGGAACGGCAGACCTTCGTGCTGCGCTTTCCCGTCACATCGGCCCTCTTGCAGTATCCCGCCCCGGTCTGACGATGGCCTGATAATCGGCTGACCCCGGGGGGCCTCGGCAATGGCGCTGCCCGCACTCGCTGACCGGTGACTGACCGCGCGCTGACATCGCGCTCATATGCTCTTGCCCTGCCCCCGGCCGCTGTGCCATAACTCAAGCGATACCGGCCGATCAACGCCTGAGAACGGGGCGGACGATGACGGAAGTCGTGACCGATACGGACATCGCCCTGGACGCGATCCAGCGATACCCGGACGCGGACAATCCGAGCGCCTATTTCGCTTTCAGTGGCGGTAACAGCTATTTCCGGCTTCCGGACGAGCCCGGACTGATCGTGTACCGGCGGACCGGCCGCTACCTGGTGCAGTTCGGCGGGCCGTTCGCCCCCGCCGCCGCCCGGACACGGCTGCTGCGGGGTTTCGCCGGTTTCGCGGCCGACCGGGGCCTCGAGATCGTGGCGGTGCAGGTGCAGAGCGCGGACGCTCCCGCGTTCGTGGACGAGGGGTTCATCGTCAACCAGATGGGCGCGTCGTACGCCGTGGAACTGGACGGCTTCACCCTGCGGGGCACCAGGTTCATGCAGCTCCGCAACAAGATCTCCAGGGCCTTGCGGGCCGGCCTGGAGATCCGGGAGGCGTCCTACGACGACTGGCGGGAGCAGATCGGGGCGCTGGACGCGCAGTGGCTGCGCGGCAAAGGCGAGGACGTGAAGGCCCTGGAGTTCCTGGTGGGCGAGTTGGGCGGCCGGCATCAGCCGCTGCGCAGGCTCTTCGTCGCGGTCCAGGGGGGACGGCTCATCGGATACATCTCCTACTCCCCGGTCTACGGTTCCAGGCCCGGGTGGATGCATGATCTGAGCCGTCGGCGCCCGGATTCGCCGCCGGGCGTGATGGAGGCGATCAACAAGGCGGCGATCGACGTGTTCACGACCGAGAAGGTTCCGTGGCTGCATTTCGGCTTCACGCCGTTCACCTCGCTCGACGCTCCGCGCTTTCCAGGCTACAGCCGGGCTTTTCACTGGTTCATGACGTATCTGTGGGAAGAGGGCGCGCACATCTATCCCGCACGGACACAGCTCGCCTACAAGGAGAAATGGGCTCCAAACCTGGTCCTGCCGGAATACATCGCCTTCCAGGGGCAGGCGAGCCTGGCCGCGCTGGTGCACGTCTTCCGCGCGTGCAATGCCATTTGAAGACCGCAAGCATGCGGAGGTCGCCATCATGAACGAGCAGCAGCCCGAGACCGATGCCCCGGGCCGGATCGAAGCGCAGGGCCGGCGGGTCGTCGACCTTTTCGGCGCCTGCGCGGCCGCGCCCGACGACCTGGCCGTTGCGCGGTCGGCGGACGAGGCTCTCGTGAAACTGGAAGAGATGCTCGTCGCGGCGGATCAGGAGGACGGCCGCGCGGATGACGGGTGAGGGCCGCCCGGGCGGGGGCCGCCCGGGCGGGGGCCGGTGCCGCAGGTGAACCGCCGGGCGTCACGGTGCCAGCACGGGTCACGGTGCCAGCACGGGGAGGGCACCGGCCAGGACCGACACGGTGCAGCGTGACAGGTCGCTCCGCTCGGGTTCGCCGTCATGCTCCAGCGGCAGCGGCCGGCCGTCCAGGCGTTCGAGCACAATCGTCCTTCCCTGCGCGTAGACGACCTCGGGGCACTCGACATGGCGCCCGTCCCGGGCCAGCGTGAGCAGCCCGGCGAGGTCGGGATGCCCGGCGGCCACGCAGATGTCCAGCAGGCCGTCGTCCACCACCGACCGGGGCAGCAACCGGTACCTCCCGCCCCGGTAGCGGCCGCCGCCGATGTTCGTCAACTGGATGCCGCCCTCGCACACGCGGACCCCGTCCACGGTGACGCGGCCCGGGTACGGCTCGGTGCACCGCAGCACCCGCTCCAGCGCCGTCCAGTACCGCTGCCTGCCGGTGATCCCGGTGAGCCGGGCCGCCTCGGCCGTGACCTCGGCGATCAGCCCGCTGCCGATGCCCAGAAGGGCGAGGGCGCCGGTCTCTTCGATCCGGGCCAGATCCACGCGGCGCGTCCTTGGCTCCGTGCCGGACAGCGCCGCGTCCAACGCGAGCCGCCACGGACGGTCGGACCAGATCTGCTTGTAGAAGGAGTTGCCGGTCCCCGCGGGCACGTTCACCAGGGCGGCGTCCCGGGTGCCCGGCCGGGCCGGTCCGGCGTTGGCGAGGCCGGAGGCGACCTCCCGCGTGGTGCCATCGCCCCCGACGGCGATCACGACGTCGGCTCCTCCGCCGGCGGCCTCGGCCGCCGCCTCCTCGGCGTGGCGCGGGTACTCGGTGCGCACCACCGTGAGGTCGCCGACCCAGCCCTCGCAGTGCCGTGCCACCGCCTCGATGAGGTCCGCGTTCCTCGCGCCGGCACGCGGATTGGCGAGCAGCAGCCCCTTGGCCGCCCAGGACTCCCGGGCCATGTGCACCCCCTCCCTCGTCGCCCGCGTTCAGGACCGCTCGGCCACGACCACGCCCATGAAGTCGTCGTCGACGCAGTACGGATCTGGTCCTCCGTGGTTCTTGACCAGGTCGGGGACGCGGAACTGCGCCACCGTCTCGAATCCGGCCCGCCGCAGGACCGCGTCGGCCGTCTCCGGTGTGAGGCCGCTGAGGTACGGCTCGCCCTTCGCGCCCATTTCCCGGTTGGTCCGCACGGCGACCTCGTAGGGGGTGGTGCCGTCCAGAACCGACTGGTCCATGTAGTCGAACACGAGAGTGCTGCCGGGCGCGCAGAGCGCCGCCAGCTCCGCGAGGGTGTTCTGGAACGCCTCCGGCCGCAAGAAGAACGTCACGCCGAGCCAGCCGACGACGCATGGCTTGTCCCTGTCGAAGCCGGCTCCGATGAGCGCGTCCCCGAGGGATCGGCCGGATTCGAAGTCCATCGGGACGTACTCCACGGAGGACGCCGAGACTCCGGCCCGGGTGAGGGCCGCGAGCTTGTCCCGCTGGGTGGACGGGTGGTCGACCTCGAACCACCGCATCCGGCCCGGCTCGGTGAGTCTCAGCGCGGTCGTGTCGTAGCCGGCGCCGAGGAGCACCGCCTGTTCGGCGCCCGCGGCGGCCGCGCGGACCAGGTGGTCCTGGAAACAGCGGTGGCGCAGCAGGATCATCGCCGTGTAGCCGCCGTACCTCCGGTCGTTGGCGAGGAGCCAGTCCATCGCCTCCCCGGGCGTCGAGGGGAGGGATCCGGGCGGGAAGAAGATCTTGGCGTACCGGTCGTCCAGCAGGCGGCGCCCCGGCTCGACGATGGCGTCGACCGCCCGGACCTCCGCGACGCGTTGCGCGGTGTGGCTGGCGAGTCCGGAGCTCATGCGCGTCGGCTGGTGCGGAATGAGCATGGTGGTCCCTTCGACTGTGTCGGCCTGCGGCCGGGCCGTGCCGGTCCTGCGGCCGTCGGCGCCCGTCCAATGGGTTTACGCGCCGCGGGCCCGGGACCCTCACTCCGCGATCGGTTTCTCCGGCGATTCCCTTCGAGGGTCGACGCCACATTCCCCGTAAAGCAGACGAAACGGGCGGCCCGCTCGGCCGCGCCCGCCGACCGTGAAGGAGACGGGATGACACTCATCGAAGAACTGGCGGACTGGGCCGGCGCCCTGCGCTACGAGGACGTTCCCCCGGACGTCGTCGAGATCGCCAAGCTCCAGGTCCTGTCGCAGTGCGCCGCGATCCGCCTCGGCGCCGCGCATCCGCTGGGCCGGCGCCTCGTCGAGGGTTTCGGGCAGCCGCTGCAGCCGGACGGCAGGCGCGCCGCGTTCGTCCTGGCCGGGCTCGGGTCCTGGCTCCACTTCGATGACACGGCCTTCGCCGGGCACCTGTCCAACTCGACGGTCACGGTGCCGATGGCGTACGCGGCGGAGCAGAAACTGGACGGCCGCAGGCTGCTGGCCTCCGTCGTGGCCGCCACCGAGACCGCCGCCCGGGTCACGGCGGCGACGACGCTGGGCTGGTTCCGGGGGCAGACCGCCGCCTACTCCCACGTCACCGGCGCCATCGCCGGACGCCTGCGCGGCGAGGACGCACCACCGGAGCGGTGGGCCGACGCGCTGGGGCTGGGGCTCGGGCTGCCGCCGCGCACGGTGCAGGCCGGCTTCCTGGGCGGCGACTCGAAGGTCTTCAGCAGCTCGACGCCGGTCAGTGTCGGCCTCGACGCCTGTGACGCCGCCGCGGCCGGCTTCACCGGGAACCGGGGGATCATCGAGGACCCCGCGGGCTTCCTCGCCGTGTTCGCGGACGTTCCGCTCCCGGACGCGGTCACGACGGGGCTCGGGCGGCGGTGGCACACGCACACGACGTCCTTCAAGGTGCACCCGGGCGGGCCCGGCATGGACGTCGCGATCGACTGCGGGGTGGAACTGTACAAGGAACTCGGACCGGTGCGGGCCGAGGACGTCGCCACCATCGAGGTCGACACCTCCGTCTACACCATGCTGGTGGACCGCTGGGCGGGTGAGCACATGCGCGGCCCCGATTCTCCGGTGGGCGCCCTGGTGTTCTCACTCCCCTACCTGCTGGCCACCACGCTCATGACCGGAGGGGTGACGGTCGCCGACTACACGCCGGAACGCCTCGCCGAACGGGAGCGCTGGGAGCTGGCCCGCCTGGTGAACCTCGGCCACGACCAGCGGATGACCTACGACCTCTTTCACTGCGAGGTGCCGTTCGGCGAAGCGCTGCGGCAGGCGGGCCCCCGGGCGGCGGAGTGGCTGGCGGGCTTCGGTTCCCGCTGGTCCGGGGACGGCGGGTGGCTCGTCGACCTGGTGGGCGAGTTCGAGCCGCCGAGCAAGGACTTCCGCGCGGCGCGCAAGGCGACGCCGGCCCGGGTGACGATCAGGTTCAGGGACGGGCGCACCGTCGTCCGTGAGCGGGACGTCCCCGTCGGCGGGGTCGGCGCCATCGGCGACCCGCCGCTCTCGGAGCTCATGCGGGACAAGTTCGTCGGCACCGGAGGCGGCGGCGACATCGCCGACCGGCTGCTGGAACTGGAGAACGTGCCGGCGGACGAGCTCCCGGCCCTCCTGCTCGCCGCCCTGACCTGAGCAGTCCACGCCTGAGCAGTCCACGCCTGAGCGGCCACGCCTGAGCGGTCCACCACCGGCCCGGCCGCCACCGCCGACGGGCGGGCGGGTCATCGAGCGTGGCGACCCCGGAGCCCGGCGGCGTGGCGGCCGGTCAAAGCCCGAGCCGTGTGATCGCGGTCAGGGTTTGCGGCCTACGGCTCCGTAGGCGTCGATTAAGGCCGTGTCGCCGTCGGGCCGCCATTCGGTGATCGGCACCATCCCAGGCTCGACGAGTTCGAGACCCTCGAAACACCTGCCGAGCTGCTCGGGGCTGCGCAGGACATAGGGGACGCCGCCGCTCTCGACGAGCTTCTCCGCGCCCTCGACGACCTCCGCGCCCGTGTCGGTCCCGTCCCACAGCACCAGGTGGCTGCCGGGCGCCGTCGCGTCCATCACCCGCCCGACGATTGTCCGCACCACGGCCAGGTCCGGCTCGTAGCCGAGCACGCCCATGAACATCACCGCCACCGGCTCGCGGAGATCCAGCAGCTCCGCGGCCTCGTCGATGATCCGGCCGGGGTCGTGGTAGTCGGCGTGCACGTACGTCGTCGCGCCCTCCTCGGTGGCGCTGCCGAGCAGCGCGCGGGCGTGCACCAGCACCAGCGGGTCGTTGTCGACGTAGACGATCCGGGCCCCGGGCGCGATGCCCTGCGCGACCTGGTGCGTGTTCTGCATCGTGGGAAGCCCGGTCCCGATGTCGATGAACTGGCGGATGCCGCACTCGCCCGCCAGGAAGCGCACCACCCGGATGAGGAACCGCCGTGACTGCCGCGCCATCGTGACGATCTGCGGATACACCTCCGCCACCGCGTCGCCGGCGGCCCGGTCGGACGCGTAGTTGTCCTTGCCGCCCATCCAGTAGTTCCAGATCCGCGCCGCGTGCGGGACCTCGGCGTTCACGGCGGCGGGATCGGCTGCGTCGCGGTCGACCATGGGAAGTCCTTCCTCGGAGGCACGAGCGATCTCCCGGGACAGTCAACGTACTTGCTCATCCGCGCCCCGGGGAGCCGATCGGCGGCGGGACCACCGTTCCGGAACCGGAACGAGACGCGGGTGCGACCTCGTCTTACCAGGGTGGGGATCGGCAGCGTCCAGCATCGGAGGCCGGGGTGTCCGTTCGGCGGCTCGTCGCACTGGGCGTGACGCTGTCGGCGATCGCCCTGATCGCCGGGTGCGGCGGCGGAGGCCCCGTCCCCGAGCAGCGCGCCCGGCTCCACGTCACCGTCCTGCCCGGCGGGGACGCCCGCCTCGACCTCCACGCGGCGGGACGGCTGCGGTCGGACGCCGAGGTCCGCGCGCTGGCCCGGCGGATCGCGGAGCGGACGTTCCCCGGGGCGCGCGGCGTCCGCGTCCGCACCGAACAGGGCCGCGGCATGCCGTTCGCCGTCGCCGCCGCCGACGGCGCCTACCGGACCGGGCGGGCGGCGTCCCTGCGGATCGACACCGCGGGCGCCGTGCGGCAGCTCACCGCCGAGGGGTTCGGCGACACGTCCATGAAGCTGTCGCTGCCGTCGGTGCCGGCGACGGTCCGCTCGGACGCCCGGCCCTCGGGCCACCGCACCTGGCGGCTGCGGTCCGGGGACCCGGCGCCGGTCGTGCGGATCGAGCTGAGGCCGCGGCCGGTGCGCTGGCTCGGGGCGATCGCGCTGCCCGCGCTCGGCGCCGCCGGGGTCGCGCTGGGCTTCTTCGCCCGGCGCCGGATCTTCGCCCTCCCCGGCGCGGGGCTCGCCGTCGCCGCCGCCGTCGCCGCCCTCGCGGTCTCGGCGGGACGGCAGGGCGACAACCTCGGCGTCGCGGGCCTGCTCGGCGGGACGGCGCTGGACGTGGCGACCGCCGCGCCCCTGGCCGCCGTCCCGCTGGGGCTGCCCGCCGTGATGCTGCTGGCGGTGATGCTCACCCGCCCGCGCCCCCGGCCGGACGCCCGCGCCGCCCACGAGAGCAGGCCCCGGGACACCGGCGTGTTCTGGTGACGGTCCCCGGCGCGATACTCAGGGTCGATTGATCGTAAACTGAAGGTCATGTCCGGCGATCGCCCCTCATGCACCTGCGTGATCTGTCGTGACTACGGTGACCGCGACCGGCTGGACAACTTCCAGCTCCGCACCATCGTGCACATCACGCAGTACGGCTGGAGCGTCGTCCTCGTCCACCCCGACGGCGGCGGCCCCGGCTGGGCGTACACGGTCGGGCTGTGGCACAGCCACCGCGCGCCGGAACTGGCGATGTTCGGCGGCGACGTCTACGAGACGGAAGAGATCCTCAACACGCTCGGCCGGCACACCGCCGAGGGGCGCGCCCCCGCGGACGGCGAGCGCCGCGACGGCGTCGTCCGGGGGCAGGCCGCCGCGTTCCGGGAGATCGACCCGCGCTGGTACGACGCGCTGTTCGGCGGCGCCGTCGCGTTCTACCGGCGCCCCCCGCTGCCGATGCTCCAGGTCGTCTGGCCCAACCGGGAGGGCCTGTTCCCCTGGCAGCCCGGCACGGAGCTGCCGTTCCGCCGCTCCCAGCCGTGGCTGTGGCTCGACCCGAAACAGCACTCCGCCGGCGTCTGGACACGCCGGCTCTGACCCGGCCCCGGCGGACCGGGAGGCATACGATCGGCGGGGTGTACGGGCCGCTCGCCGAGACCATCCGGACCCAGCGCCTCGTCCTGGAACCGCTGGCGGTCCATCACGCCGACGAGATGGCCCCCGTCCTGGACGACCGGCGCCTGCACCGCTACATCGGCGGCGAGCCCCTCACCCGCGACGAACTGCGCGCCCGCTACGCGCACCTGGTCGCCGGGCCGGCGCCGTTCCACCAGGAGTACTGGCTGAACTGGATCGTCCGCCGCGCCCGCGACCGGCAGGCCGTCGGCTACGTGCGGGCGACCGTCACCCCGGCGGCGCGCGGCTTCACGGTGACGCCGCCCTCGACCGGCTCGACCGTCCGGCCGGGCCCGCCGCGCCGCATCGCCTCCGTCGCCTGGGTCATCGCCATGCCCTACCAGGGGTTCGGGTTCGCCACCGAGGCCGCCCGCGTACTGCTGGACTGGCTCCTCGCCCACGGCGTCCACGACGTCGTCGCCACCGTCCACCCGGACAACCGCCCGTCCGCGGCCGTCGCCGCCAAGCTCGGCCTGCGCCGCACCGGCGAGACGACGGGCGACGGCGAGGACGTCTGGCGCCTCCCGCACGGAACACCACCGACGTGACACTCTGGTGACGACCTGTGGCGCCGAGCTCGGAGCTCGTCCATTGGATGGTGGCGGGTGGGGGCTGGCGAGAGGACGCCGAGCGGAGCTCGTCCATTGGATGGTGGCGGGTGGGGGCTGGAGGACGGTGGGTAGGTCACAATTGACAGGGTCAGGGCTGACCGGGCGAGGAGTTGGAGACATGCGGGAGGTTTGGCCCGGGGACCCCTATCCGCTGGGCGCCACCTGGGACGGCACGGGCACGAACTTCGCGCTGTTCTCGGAGGTGGCCCGGCGGGTCGAGCTGTGCCTGTTCGACGCGGGCGGGCGCGAGACGCGGCGGGAACTGCCCGAGGTGGACGGGTTCGTCTGGCACGGCTACCTGCCCGGCGTCGGACCCGGGCAGCGGTACGGCTACCGGGTGCACGGGCCGTTCGACCCGCGCGAGGGGCACCGCTGCAACCCGTCCAAGCTGCTGCTGGACCCGTACGGCAAGGCCGTCGCGGGCGCCACGCGCGGCGAGCTGATCAGATGGCACGAGTCGCTGTTCTCCTACCGGTTCGACGACCCCGACGCGCTCAACGAGGACGACAGCGCCCCGTACATGCCGAAGAACGTGGTGGTCAACCCGTTCTTCGACTGGGCGGACGACCGGCCGCCGCGCGTCCCGTACCACGAGAGCGTCATCTACGAGGCCCACGTGAAGGGCCTGACGAAGCTGCACCCCGGCGTCCCCGAAGCGCAGCGCGGCACCTACGCGGGCCTCGCGCACCCGGTGATGATCGACCATCTGCTCGACCTCGGCGTGACCGCCGTGGAGCTCATGCCGGTGCACCAGTCGATCCCCGAGCACGCGCTGGTGGCGCGGGGTCTCGACAACTACTGGGGCTACAACACGATCGGGTTCTTCGCGCCGCACAACTCCTACAGCTCGTCCGGGCAGTCCGGGGAGCAGGTCCTGGAGTTCAAGGCGATGGTCCGCGCCCTGCACGAGGCGGGCATCGAGGTCATCCTGGACGTCGTCTACAACCACACCGCCGAGGGCGACCACCTCGGGCCGACGCTGTCGTTCCGCGGCATCGACAACGCGTCCTACTACCGGCTCCGCGACGACGACAAGCGCTACCACCTCGACTACACCGGCTGCGGCAACTCGCTGAACGTCCGCAACCCGCACGCGCTGCAGCTCATCATGGACTCGCTGCGCTACTGGATCCTGGAGATGCACGTCGACGGTTTCCGCTTCGACCTCGCCTCCGCGCTGGCCCGCGAACTCCACGACGTCGACCGGCTCGCCGCGTTCTTCGACCTCGTCCAGCAGGACCCGGTCGTGTCCCAGGTGAAGCTGATCGCCGAACCGTGGGACGTCGGGGAGGGGGGCTACCAGGTCGGCAACTTCCCGCCGCTGTGGACGGAGTGGAACGGCAAGTACCGCGACACCGTCCGCGACTTCTGGCGCGGCTCCTACGCGACGATGCCGGAGTTCGCGTCCCGCCTGACCGGCTCGTCCGACCTGTACGAGCACAGCGCGCGGCGCCCGTTCGCGTCCATCAACTTCGTCACCTGCCACGACGGGTTCACGCTCACCGACCTGGTCTCCTACGACCACAAGCACAACGACGCCAACGGTGAGGACAACCGCGACGGCACCGACGACAACCGGTCGTGGAACTGCGGCGCCGAAGGCCCCACCCGCGACCCCGCCGTCCTGGAGCTGCGCGCCCGCCAGCGCCGCAACTTCCTGGCGACCCTCTTTTTGTCCCAGGGCGTGCCGATGCTCTCCCACGGCGACGAACTGGGCCGCACGCAGAAGGGCAACAACAACGCCTACTGCCAGGACAACGAGATCGCCTGGGTGCACTGGGAGGACTCCGGCGACATGGAGTTCGTCCGGACCCTGTCTCGGCTTCGGCACGACCATCCGGTGTTCCGCCGCCGCCGCTTCTTCACCGGGAGGGGCACCGGCGCCGCGGCGGACATCGCGTGGCTGACCCCCGCCGGCGAGAGCATGACCGACCACGACTGGAACGTCGGCTTCGCCAAGTCCCTCGGCGTCTTCCTCAACGGCGACGCCATCACCGAACCCGACCCGCGCGGCCGCCGCGTCCGGGACGACTCCTTCCTCCTCCTCATCAACGCCGGCTCGGACCCCGTCGAGTTCACCCTCCCCGGCGGCGAGTACGGCGAACGCTGGGAGCTCACCCTCGACACCGCCGAACCAGGCACGGTCGGCGAACGCCCCCGCGTCAAGGCCCACGACACGGTGACGGTCACCGACCGCGCCCTCACGGTCTTCAGAAGGCTTCCCTAGTCCCGTGGCGTAGGCGGGACGTTGTGGTTGAGGTGGAAGACGTTGCCGGGGTCATACCGGTCCTTGAGCGCCGTCAGGCGGGCGAGCTTCTCCTTGGGGTACGCGCGCCGCACGCCCGGCTCGCCCTCGTCGGTCAGGGTGTTGACGTAGGCGCCGGCGGCGAAGGGCTCCAGCGTCGCCGCGTGGCGGCGTGCGGCGGCCATGCGTTCGGCGTCCTCGGCGGGATCCGTCCAGCGCGCCGCCGCGACGAACTCGACGAGCGTGTCGCGGTGGCTGAAGGCGGTCTCGCCGTCGGCCACGTCCGCGATCGCGCCGCCGTACGACTGCAGGGTCGCCGCCGGCAGATGGGGCGCGTCGGCGTCGTCGGCGCCGCGGGCCAGGAAGGCGCGTACGGCGTCGTCGGGGAACTCGCTGAAGTAGTGGCCCTTCCAATATCTGCGCTGCCGGTGGCCCTCGGCGCTGTCGTCCATCGTCTGCAGGTCGAGATAGGACAGCTCCTCGACGCGTTCGGCCACATGTGACCCCAGGTCGCGCATGGCGGGCAGGAGGCGGCGTCCCTCGTCCGGATCTCCGACCCAGACGTATCCGACGCTGGCCAGCGGCCGCCCGCGCAGCTCGGGCGGCAGGTGCGGCCAGTCCCCCGCGGTGCCGACCCACGCCGTGAAGGTGGCGCGGCGCGGCGCGTCCGCGATCAGATCGCGCCACCCGCGCAGCGCCGCCGCCGCGTCCTCGGGCGGGAAGTACAGGTCCACGAGGAGGGACCGGGTGCCGACCTGGTGGAGCCGGAACTCGAAGTCGGTCACCACGCCGAAGTTGCCGCCGCCGCCGCGCAGGCCCCAGAACAGGTCGGCGTGCTCCGCCGCGTCCACATGCAGGACGGCGCCCTCGGCGGTCACGAGTTCGAAGGACGTGACGTTGTCGCAGGAAAGGCCGTACTCCCTGGCCAGCCATCCCATCCCGCCGCCGAGCGTCAGCCCGCCCACGCCGGTGTGCGACACGTTCCCCGCCGTGGTGGCCAGGCCGTGCGGCTGGGTCGCGCGGTCCAGGGCCCCGAGCAGCGCGCCGCCCTGAACCCGGGCGCGGCGGCCTTCGGGGTCGACCCGCACGGCGTCCATGGGCGTCAGGTCGATCACCAGGCAGCCGTCGGCCACCGGGAGCCCGAGGATGCTGTGGCCGCCGCAGCGGACCCCGATCTCCAGGCCCTGCGCGCGTCCGAACCGGATCGCGGCGGCGACGTCGTCCCGCCCGGCGCAGCGGGCGATGAGCGCGGGCCGCTGGTCGACCATCGCGTTCCAGACGCGCCGGCACTCATCGTATTCGTCGTCGCCGGGCATCACGATCTGCCCCGCGAAGCCGCGCCGCAGCAGCGCCGCGTCCGTACGACTCGTGGCCATGGATCAGGCGCCCTGGGCGGCGGACGGCACCTGGTAGGACAGCATGACGACGCCGGACTTGAGGATCCGCGTGCCGATCAGCTCCAGCCGGGCGCTGTTGCCCTCGCCGAGCAGCATGTCGCCGGGGCCGCCGACGCCCGCGAAATGCGGGTGCACCCACAGGTGGAGGACGTCGAGCAGGCCGCCCGCGATCAGCGTCCGCGCCACGGGACCGAAGCCGTGCATCAGGATGTCCCCGCCCTGCTTCTTGAGCTCGGCGACCTCCGCCACCAGGTCGCCTTTGATCACCGTCGTGTTGTTCCACTCGGCCTTGTCGAGGGTGGTGGAGGCGACGTACTTCGGCATGCGGTTGATCCTGTCGGGGAGGGCGCCCTCCCGCCCCGGCCAGACGGACGCGTACGCGTCGTACGTCTCGCGGCCCATCAGCAGGGACTCGCTCGCCTGCAGCTGTTCCGCCGCGATCTGGTCGGTCTCGTCGTCCACGTAGGCGAAATGCCAGACCTCCATGTGGTTGATGACCCCGTCGACGCTGACGAACGTGGAATTGACGATCTTTCCCATGCGGGCTCCCCCAAGTCGTTCGATTCGTATGCCCGGATTCGTCTGCCCGGCCGTGCGCCGGACCCCCCAACGGTGGCGGATGATGTTGACGATTTGTCGACGGTCACCCGATGTCACGGGCGCGCGTTATCGTGCCCGCATGCGCTTCGGGGTACTGGGCCCGGTGGCGGTGTGGACGACCGACGGCGAGCCGGTTCCCGTGCCGGGTCGCAAGGTCCGCGCCCTGCTCGCCGTGCTGATCGCACACGAGGGGCGCCCGGTGCCGGCCGCCCGCCTCATCGACGCGCTGTGGGGCGAGAACCTGCCGGGCGACCCGGCGGGCACCCTGTCGGGCAAGGTCACGCAGCTGCGCAGGGCCCTGGAGCGGGCGGAGCCCGGCGGCCGGCGGCTCGTCGCGTCCCCGCCGCCCGGCTACCGGCTCCGGATCGACGCCGGCGAGGTGGACTCCGGCCGGTTCCGGGAGCTGACCCTGCGGGCCCGCGAGACCGCCGACCCGCGCGCCAGGGCGGAGCTGCTGTCCGACGCGCTGGCGCTGTGGCGGGGCCCCGCCTTCGCCGACTTCGCCGACGAGCCGTTCGGCAGGACCGCCGCCGTCCGGCTGGCGGAGGAGCGGCTGGCCGCGTGGGAGGACCACGCGGAGGCGCGGCTCGCGCTCGGCGAGCACGCCGGGCTGGTCGCCGAGCTCGCGGGGCTGCTGGCCGCCCATCCGCTGCGGGAACGGCTGCGCGCCGCGCACATGCGGGCCCTGTACCGGTCCGGGCGGACGAGCGAGGCGCTGGACTCCTACGAGGAGCACCGCGCGCGGCTGGCCGGCGAACTCGGACTCGACCCCGGCCCCGACCTGGTCGCCCTGCACCGGGCCGTGCTCGTCCGGGATCCCGCGCTCGCCACCCCGGCCCCGTCGCCCTCGGCACGGCCGCGGACCAACCTGCCCGCCGCCATCTCCGAGCTGATCGGCAGGGACGCCGCCGTCGCCGCGGTCCGGGCCCGGCTGGCGGCCGGCCGGCTCGTCACGCTCACCGGCCCCGGCGGGGTCGGCAAGACGCGGCTGGCGCTGGAGACCGCGGCGGCGCTGGCCGACGACGTCGACGACCTCGCCGACGGCGTCTGGCTGGCCGAGCTGGGCGGGCTGGAGCCCGGGTCGGCCGGGCGGGCCGCGGACGTGGTGATGGCGGCGCTCGACGTCCGCGACATGACGGGGGCGGCCGACCGGCTCGTCGACGCGCTGCGGGCCAAACGGCTGCTGCTCGTCCTCGACAACTGCGAGCACGTCGTCGAGGAGGCCGCCGAGCTGACCGGGCGGCTGCTGCGCGGCTGCCCCGGGCTGCGCGTCCTGGCGACCAGCCGGGAGCCGCTCGGCCTGCCCGGCGAGGAGGTCTGGGCCGTGCCGCCGCTCGACGTGTCCGGCCTGGCGGACGGCGGCGGCGCCGGCGTGGCGGAGCCGGCCCGCTCGCCCGCCGTCCGGCTCTTCGTGGCGCGGGCGGCGGCCGCCGCACCGGGATTCGCGCTCACCGCCGCGAACGCGCCGGCGGTCGCGGTGCTGTGCCGGCGGCTCGACGGGATCCCCCTGGCGCTGGAGCTGGCCGCCACCCGGGTCAGGGCGCTCGGCGTCGACGACCTGGTCGCCCGGCTCGACGACCGGTTCCGGCTGCTGGGCACCGGCCGGCGGGACGCCCCCGCCCGCCAGCGGACCCTCACGGCGGTGATCGACTGGAGCTGGGACCTGCTCACCGAGCCGGAACGCGTCGTGCTGCGGCGGCTGGCGGTGCACGCCGGCGGGTGCACGCTGGAGGCCGCCGAGGACGTGTGCGCCGGGCCGGGCGCGGTCGACGCCGCCGGCGTCGCGGGCCTGCTCGCCCGGCTGGTCGACCGCTCCGTCGTCACGGTCGCGCACGGCCCCGACGGTCCGCGCTACGGGCTGCTGGAGTCGGTGGCCGCCTACTGCTGCGACCGGCTGGCCGCGGCCGGCGAGGCCGAACGGGCACGGGACCGGCACGGCCGGTACTACACCGAGCTGGCCGTCCGGGCCGAGGACCGGCTGTACGGCCGTGATCAGCGCCGGTGGCTGCGGCGGCTCGACTCCGAGACCGCGAACCTGCGCAGCGCCTTCGACCATGCGGTACGGAACCGGGACGCCGAGCGGGCACTGCGGCTCGCCTGCGCCCTGACCTGGTACTGGTTCCTGCGCGGCAGGCTGGCCGAGGCCCGGCGCTCGCTCCGCGCGGCCCTGTCGGTCAGCACGCGGCCGCACGGGCGTCCCCCGTCCGCCGCGCTGCGGGCCAGGGCGGCGGCGTGGAAGGCCGGGATCGAGGTGCTGCTGGGCGAGCCCGTCCCCGCGGCGGCCCGGGCGTGCGAGCAGATCGCGGAGCCGGTCGCACGGGCCAGGGCGGAGTGGTTCCTGGCGTACGCGGAGACCGACTTCGGAGACGTACCGGCGGTCGACGAACGCCTGGCGCGGGCGCTGCCCGTCTTCCGCAGCGCCGGCGACCGGTGGGGCACGGCCGCCGCACTGAGCACCCGGGCGAAGCTCGGATACCTGCGCGTCGACCTCAAGGCGCTGGAGCACGACGGCGAGGAAAGCGCAGCGCTGTTCCGCGAGCTCGGTGACCGCTGGGGGCTGCTGCAGGCCACCGCGTGGCTGGGCGGGCTCGCCGAGATGGTCGGCGACCACGCCAAGGCGACCCGGCTGTACCGGGAGGGGCTCGGCATGGCCGAGGAGCTCGGCCTGTGGCCCGAGGTCTCGGGACGGCTGGCGTCCCTGGGCTGGATCGCCGTGCAGCAGGGCGACTACCCGCAGGCGCGGGATCTGAGCGGGCACGCGCTGCGGCTGGCCGCCGAGCAGGGGTTCCGGGTCGGGGAGATCTTCGCCGAGATGGGAGTGGCGTTCGCCGCCCGCCGCCAGGGCGACCTCGACGTGGCCGAACGGCACCTGGGCAATCTGGTGCGCGCCGCCGGGCCGGAAGAGGAGGGCCGGGTGCCGCCTCTCTACCTGCCGGTGGTCCTCACCGAACTCGGCCTCCTCACCGAGCGGCGCGGGCGGGCCGGCGAGGCCAGGCGGCTGCACCTGAGGGCGCTGCGGGCCGCACGGACGCTGGGCAGCCCCCGGGCCGTCGCGATGGCGCTGGAGGGACTGGCCGGGGCCGCCGGTCTCGCCGGCGACCATGAGACCTCGGCCTGGCTGCTGGGCGCGTCCGCCGGCGCGCGGCGGGCGGTCTCGGTGCCGCTGGCCCCGTCCGAACAGGCGGAGATCGACCGCATCGCGGCGGCCACCCGCGCGGCGCTGGGCGACGCCGCCTTCGACGCCGCCCATCGGGACGGCCTGGCCCAGACCCCGGACGAGGTGGCGGCCCGGCTCAACGGCCGGCGTTAGGCACGGGTCCCCTCGATGGCGCTGAGGAAGACCAGGACGAACGTCGCGACGGCGACCGCGCCGTGGACGGCCACGGCGGCGGCGGGGAAGGCCTGCTCCGCGCCGCGGGCGTGGCGGCCCCCGCCTCCGACGAGCCAGCGGGTGAACAGCATGAAGCCCTGGACGGTGACGACCAGCAGCGCCGCGAACGCGAGCCAGGCGAACGCGGCCCGCGCGGTGGCCAGGTAGGCGAGCCAGATGACGAGCCCGGCGGTGCCGGCGAGGGGATGCCCCACCACGACCAGGGCCGGGAACCGTGTCACCTTCGCCGAAGGCCCCCCGTCGGCCATCCAGTTGATCAGCAGGTAGGCACCCGCGCCGGCGGCCAGGACCCACGCGCCCAAAGCGGCGAACTCCAACCCCCGCTCCTTCCATGAGATTCTCAACCCCGTCCCCGGGCCCAAGTGTGGCCTCCGAACCCTCCGGCCATGACGGATTCGTACAGATTGATGCACGGACCGTCATCCGCATGGCCCACGAGGGCTGGAGTAGCTTGGATCACCTATGCGGACCCTTTCTCCGGAGGCCGGCGACGTCGACCTCGCCGAGCGCTACGCCTATCCGCCGGACGGCCCGTGGCTGCGGGCCAACATGGTCGCCAGCCTGGACGGGGCGGCGCAGCGCGACGAGCGCAGCGGCGGCCTCGGCAATGCCGCAGACCGGCACCTGTTCCTGCTGCTGCGCGGCCTCGCCGACGTGGTCATCGTCGGCGCGAACACGGTGCGCGCCGAAGGGTACGGGCCGGTCAAGCCGAGCGAGGGCTGGAACGGCGTCCGGGACGGGCGCACCCCCGTCCCGCCGCTGGCGATCGTCTCGCGCACCCTCGACCTGGACTTCGACGCCCCGATCTTCACCGAGGCGAAGGCCAGGACGATCGTGCTGGCGACCGCCACCGCCGACCCGGCCAGGCTGGAGGCCGCGCGGGAGCGCGCCGACGTCATCATCGCCGGGGAGGACTCGCTCGACTTCGCCGCCGCCGTCGGGGAACTCGCGGCGCGCGGCCACAGGCGCCTCCTGTGCGAGGGCGGTCCGGGCGTCCTCGCGCAGGTGGTGACGGCCGGGCTGCTCGACGAGCTGTGCCTCACGCTGAGCCCGCTGCTGCTCGGCGGGCATCCGGCGCGGATCCTGAACGGGCCGCCCGTTCCCGTCCCGCCGGATCTGACCCTCGCCCACGCCCTGCAGGACGAGGATTTCCTCTTCCTGCGCTACACCCGCAGCCGGTAGCGCAGGAACAGCACGCCTTCGTCCAGGTACAGGGCCGTGGGTTCGAGCGGCACCTCGGCTTGCAGCCCGTCCAGGAGCCGGGTGTGGCGGGGGCCGCCGAGGAGTGTCGGGGCGATGTTGAGGCACAGTTCGTCGACGAGGGACGCGCGGATCAGCGCAGTGGCCAGGGCGGGCCCTCCCTCGCAGAGGAGACGCTCGTGGCCGAAGTCTTCGCGGAGCGTCCTGACGGCGGCGGGTAGATCGACGTCGTCCTCGCCTGCGTCGACCACCTGGACGTGACCCGGCACTTTGTTCCGGACGTTCCGTGATGTCACGACGATGGTCGGGGTCTCGGCCTCGGTGAACAGTGGAAGCGTCCAGTCGAGGTCCAGGGAGCGGCTCACCACGACTATGGGGGCGGGCGGGCCGCCGCGGCGCGCGCGCAGATCGGTGCGGAGGCGGGCGGGTCCGAGGCGTCCTGTGCGGACGGTCGCGGCGCCCACGAGGATCGCGTCCGCGAGGGCTCGCAGGGTCCGGAACACGCGGAAGTCGGCGTCGCCGCCGAGGGTGTCGGTCCAGCCCTCGGCGTCGGTGACGGAGCCGTCCACGGTCATCACCATGCCGAGGCGGAGCGCCGGCGCGTCCCCGTAGGCGTCGAACGGGTCGATGCCCGCGGCGGCGGGCTCGGGCAGCAGACGGCGCATGACCTGCAGGTTATCCAATGACCGTTTTGCGCCCGCGGGATGTCCTTTTGTCGGTGCCGGGGCGCAAGATGGGGGGATGGACCTGCCGATCAGCCCGCCGCTGCCGCCGATGCTGGCCAAGGCGGTGAAGACCATGCCCAAGGGCGACCTGCTGTACGAGCCGAAGTGGGACGGCTTCCGCTGCATCGTGTTCCGCGACGGCGACGAGGTGGAACTGTCCAGCCGCGGCGAGAGACCGCTCACCCGCTACTTCCCCGAGCTGGTCGAGGCGGTGAAGCGCGAGCTGCCCGAGCGGTGCGTGGTGGACGGCGAGATCGTCCTGCCGAAGGGGACGCGTCTCGACTTCGACGGCCTCCAGCAGCGCATCCACCCGGCCGCGTCGCGGATCAAGCTGCTGTCGGAGCAGACACCGGTGTCGTTCGTGGCCTTCGACCTGCTCGCCCTCGGCGACGAGTCGCTGCTGGAGGTGCCGCTCGGCGAGCGGCGGGCGCGTCTCGTCGACACGCTGTCGGCGGTGCGGGCGCCGATCTACGTGACGCCCGCGTCCGACTCCTATGACCTGGCGCTGCGGTGGTTCGACGAGTTCGAGGGCGCGGGGCTGGACGGCGTCATCGCCAAGCCGCGCGACACCGTCTACGAGCCCGACAAGCGCGTCCTGTTCAAGGTCAAGCACGAGCGGACCGCCGACTGCGTGGTGGCGGGCTTCCGCTGGCACAAGTCCGGGCCGATCGTCGGGTCGCTGCTGCTCGGGCTCTACAACTCCGAGGGCAAGCTCCAGCATGTCGGGGTGGCGGCCTCGTTCACGATGAAGCGCCGCGCCGAGCTGGTCGAGGAGCTGCAGCCGTACCGGCTGGAGGATCTCGCCGAACATCCGTGGGCGGAGTGGGCGCAGCAGAGCGAGGCGACCGTCGACCGGATGCCGGGCGCGGTGTCGCGGTGGACGGGCAAGAAGGACCTCAGCTGGGTGCCGCTGCGTCCCGACCTGGTCGTCGAGGTGGCCTACGAGGCGATGGAGG
This sequence comes from Spirillospora sp. NPDC048819, assembly GCF_040650055.1. Lineage (NCBI taxonomy): Bacteria > Bacillati > Actinomycetota > Actinomycetes > Streptosporangiales > Thermomonosporaceae > Spirillospora > Spirillospora sp. NPDC048819. Next base: position 25,574 of record NZ_JBEZGN010000020.1, read on the forward strand.
GCGACAGGTTCCGGCACACCGCCCGCTTCCGCAACTGGCGGCCCGACCGCAAGCCCGGCTCCTGCACCTACGAGCAGCTGGAGGTGCCCGTGGCCTACAACCTCGACGACATCTTCAGCGGCCCGGCGACGAGCCCGCGCGCCGACCGCTGAGGCGGAACCGGGTCCGGTGCCGTGCCGCGTCCGGCGCCGGACCCGCGGCGACGACGATCTTTTCAGCCGGCGGGCTAGAAGATCACGCGCAGCGGGAAGAACGGATGATAAGATGGCGACTTACGAGTTGCGCACAAAAATTCCATCCTGAATAGGAGTGTAGCCGAGGCATGGGACTCCGTCAAGCCGACGCTGTCAACCCGGAACGCGATGAAAAAGCGCGTACGTCCGCGATGCTCGCCGAACAGGAGTACGTGTCCCGCGTGTACGCGCGGCTCGACATCGAGCGGGCGAAGGCCGAGGCCGCGCTGCGCGAAGGGCCCGCCGCGGGCGGCGGCAGCGCGTTCCAGGCCCGGCTGGAGAGCGCCGTCGCCACCGACGAGGCCGCCCGCCGGCTCGCCGGGCTCGGCGGCGTCGAGAACGGCCTGTGCTTCGGCCGCATCGACCACCGCGCTGACGCCGACGGCCCCGGCGACACGTTCTACATCGGCCGCATCGGCCTCCGCGACGAGGACCGCGAGCCGCTACTGATCGACTGGCGCGCCGCGGCCGCGCGCCCGTTCTACACCGCCACCCCCGGCGCGCCCGGCACCCTCGCGCGCCGCCGCCACCTGCACCTGCGCCGCCGCGAAGTCGTCCGGGTGGACGACGAGGTGTTCGACCTCGAAGGCCTGGACGAGTCCGAACGCGGCGGCATCGTCGGCGAGGCCGCCCTCCTCGCCACCCTCCGCCGCGGCCGGACGGGCCGCATGAGCGACGTCGTCGCCACCATCCAGGAAGAGCAGGACCAGGTCATCCGGTCGGGCCTGCAGGGCGTTCTCGTCGTCCAGGGCGGCCCGGGCACCGGCAAGACCGTCGCCGCCCTGCACCGGGCCGCATACCTTCTTTACACGCACCGGGACGTCCTCGAACGGCGCGGCGTGCTCGTCGTCGGCCCGAACGCCACGTTCCTCCGCTACATCGAGCAGGTACTCCCCGGCCTGGGCGAAACCGACGTCGCCCTGGCCACCGTCGGCGAGCTCTACCCCGGCCTGAAGGCAACCGCCACCGAAGCTCCCCTGGTCGCCGTCGTCAAGGGCGACCTGCGCATGGCAGACCTGGTGCAGGCGGCCGTCCACGACCGGCAGCGCGTCCCCGCAGAGGGCCTGCACATCGAAACCGACGGCCTCACCCTGGTCGTGGACGCCGAAAAGTGCACGCAGATACGCGACCGTGCCCGCGCCATGCGCCTCCCCCACAACGTCCAGCGGCGCCGCTTCGTCCACGACATCCTGGAAGCCCTCGCCATCAACAGGGCCGAGCAGTACGACCGCATCATGGACGAGCCCCTGGAAGAGATCGCCAAGAACGGCGGCCTCCCCGCCTGGCTCCAGGAACTCATCGACGAGGCCGAAAACGAGCCCCTCCTCGACGAAACAGACCTCCGCTTGGACAAGGAAACCCTCTGGCAGGACCCCGTCGTCCAGTCCGCCATCAACGACCTGTGGCCCGACCTGACACCCGAGCGACTCCTGACCGACCTCTACGCCGACCCCGGCGCCCTCGCCCGGGCGGCCGCGCAAACCGGCCTCGATGGCACGCTCCTCCACCGTCCCCCCACCGCCCCGTGGACGGTCTCGGACATCCCCCTCCTGGACGAGGCAGCCGGACTCCTCGGCAAGGACGACTCCGCCGAAAAGGCCCGCCGGCGCGCCGCCGACGCCGCCCGCGCCCAGGAGGAGCTGTACGCCCGCGAGGTCATCGAAACCGCCGGCTCGGCGGGACACGACAGGCTCACCGCCGCCGACCTGCTCTCCGCCGCCGAACTCGCCGAACGCCACCACGACGACGGCCCGCCGCTCACCACGGCGCAGCGCGCCCTCGCCGACCGCGAATGGGCGTACGGGCACGTGATCGTGGACGAGGCCCAGGAGCTGTCCGAGATGGCCTGGCGCACGGTCATGCGGCGCGTCCCGACCCGTTCCCTCACCGTCGTCGGCGACATCGCCCAGACCGGCAACGCCGCCGGCGCCGCGTCCTGGGGCCAGATGCTCGACCGCTACGTCCCGGGCCGCTGGCGTGAGCAGCGCCTCATGGTCAACTACCGCACCCCGGCGGCCATCATGAGGGTCGCCGCCGACGTCCTCGCCGCCGTCGCCCCCGGCCAGACCCCGCCCGAACCCGTCCGCGACGACGGCCCCCCGCCGACCGCGATCGCGATGCCGGTCACCGGACTCCCGGCCCTCATCGAATCCGAACTGTCCCTCATCACCGGCGAGACCCCCGACGACATCGGCGGCGCCTTCAAGGAGGGCCGCCTCGCCGTCATCACCTCCGCCGCCCGCCACACCGCCGTCCTGGAGGCCCTCCCGGACGCCGCCGCCGGCGCCACCCCGGAGGCCCTCGACTCCCCCGCCGTCGTCCTGACCGCCGAAGAGGCCAAGGGCCTGGAGTTCGACTCCGTCATCGTCGTCGACCCGTCCGGCATCCTCACCGAGTCCCCCAAGGGCGGCCAAGACCTCTACGTAGCCCTGACCCGAGCCACCCGCCGCCTAACCCTCCTCCACAACAACGACCTCCCACCCCTCCTGTCGGCCTCCTTGGAGTAGGCGGTTCGCGCTCGCGGCCTCGGTTCAGTCCGTCCTCCCGGCCCGGCAACCGCCGAAGGGGTGGGCTGAGCCGGCCGGTGCGTTGCCTTCCCCGGCCGGGCGGGGAAGGCAACGGCAGGAGGTGACCAAATCCGGGCCGAGTTCGTCGTACGCCGCCCTTTACCCGGAGTCCCGGGGCGAGGAGCGTGTGCCTCCGTAGAGATCATTTTCCGATTTCCGGGAGGTGCGGGTTGGCCAGGCGATCCCTGAGACGAACCCGGCGGACGATGACGGTGGCCGTGCTGACCGGCGCGGCGCTGGCCGCGGCGGGCGGCGGTGCGACGGCGCTGGCCCAGTCGTCCCCCAAGATCGTGGTGAAGGGCGGCGTGACCCAGCCGGTCTTCTCCTACAAGGACGCGATCCGCGAGCACGTGTACGTCGAGTCCAGTGTGGACAGCGACCGCGACGGCGAGCTCGACCGCGTCAACGTGGACATCATCCGGCCGAAGGAGACCGAGAACGGCCTCAAGGTGCCGGTGATCATGGATGAGAGCCCGTACTACGACAATGCGGGACGCGGCAACGAGAGCGAGCTCAAGACCTACGACGCCGACGGGAACCCGGTGAAGTTCCCGTTGTTCTACGACAACTACTTCGTCCCGCGCGGCTACGCGTTCCTCGCCGTCGACATGGTGGGGACGACTCGTTCCGACGGCTGTCCCGTCAGCGGCGGCCCGACCGACGTCCTCGGCGGCAAGGCCGTGGTGGACTGGCTGAACGGCCGGGCGAAGGCGTACCGGGCGGACGGCAGCCCGGTGGAGGCGACCTGGACCACCGGGCGCACCGCCATGATCGGCAAGTCGTACGACGGCACCCTGGCCAACGGCGTCGCCGCGACGGGCGTGAAGGGCCTGGAGACGATCGTCCCGATCGCGGCGATCAGCAGCTGGTACGACTACAGCCGCATGAACGGCGTGAAGTACTGGACCGACGAGCAGCCGTGGCTCGCGAGCTACGTCGACACCGATCCGCCGGAGAAGTGCGCCGCCGTCAACGCCGGTCTCGACGAGGGCGAGGACGACGCGACCGGCAACTACAACTCCTACTGGAAGACCGCCGACTACCGGCACGGGACGATCGCCCGCGCGTCCCGCGTCCGGGCCAGCGTCTTCGCGGTCCACGGCGTCAACGACCTCAACGTGAAGGACGACCATTTCGCGGAGTGGTGGAACGCCCTCGCCCGGCGCGGCGTGCAGCGCAAGGTGTGGCTGACGCAGCGCGGTCACGTCGACCCGTTCGACTTCCGGCGCGACCACTGGGTGGAGACGCTGCACAGGTGGTTCGACCACGAGCTGCACAAGATCCGCAACGGCGTGATGGACGAGCCGCGCGCCGACATCGAGGTCGGCCCCGAACAGTGGATCACCCAGTCGGACTGGCCGTCCCGCGACGCGCGCGACATCACCCTGCGGCCCGGTGAGGACGGCACGCTGGGCCTGCAGCCCGCCCCGGGCGGAGCGACGGCGACGTTCACCGACGCCCCCGGCCCGCGCGGCTACGGCTACCCGGAGAGCGCGATGGTCAGCGACCCGACGGTGGAGCAGCCGTTCCGGGCCGCGTTCGTCTCGGGTCCGCTGCCGAGGACCGGGCGGCTGTCCGGGACGCCCGAGGCGCGGCTCAGGATCAAGCTGGACAAACCCACGTCCAACGTCACCGCGCTGCTCGTCGACTACGGCGAGGACACCCGGGTGGACTATCTCGGCCGGGGCTCGGGCATCCGCACCCTCGACACCGAGGACTGCCACGGTGAGAGCACGCCCGCCGACGACGCCTGCTACCGGCAGACCGAGGTCACGACGGTCACCTCGCCTGTGAACGTGGTCGCCCGCGGATGGCTCGACGTCCAGAACCACCGGTCGCTGAGCCACCCGAGCCCGCTGGAGCCGGGCCGGTACTACGACGTGCGATGGGAGACGCTCAGCCAGGAGTACGTGCTGAAGAAGGGTCACCGCCTGGCGCTGGTCCTGGCGGGCACGGACTCCGACTACAACACCGAGACGCCCACGGGCGCCCAGGTGACGGTGGATCTGCGCGGCAGTTCCATCAGCATCCCCGTGGTCGTCGGCGCGGAGGAGCCGGCCGCAATGGTCGCCCCGCCGCAGCCCCGGACCACGTGGCGGGGCCCGTCCGACGTCACCCTTCCCGTTCAGGAGCGCAGGTTCTACTGACCTGTGACGCCGCCGCCCCGGCCCCCGTCGGGGCGGCGGCCCACGGGCCCGTCGACCACGAGCACGGGCACGTCACAACTTGATCTCCTCGCCGGGATCGAGGAGGTGGAGCCGGTCGGTCAGGCCGGCGGCGGCGAACGCCGGCGGGATGGTGTCGCGTCCCTGCGAGAAGTGCGCCCACCCCTCGAAGTGCAGCGGCACGATCCGGCCGGCCCGCAGGATCGTGGCGGCCTCGGCGGCGCCCTCGCTGGTCAGCGTGAGGTGGACGTCGCCGACGAGCGGGGTCTTGGCGGCGCCCGCGAACAGCAGCGCGACGTCGACCGGGGCGAACCGGCCGGCGATGGCGCGGACGACGTCGAGGGACGCGTTGTCGCCGCTGACATAGACGGTGGGCAGGCCCTCGCCGGTCAGGACGAACCCGGTGACCGGGCCCGTGAGGTGCTCGGTGCCGTCCGGGCCGTGCTGGGCGGGGACGCCGGTGACGCGGACGGTCCCGCCGCCGGGGCGCGGCAGGTCGACGTGCTCCCACCCGGGCAGGGCGCGGGCGGTGCCGCCGAGGCGTCCGGCGCCGGCCTCCGTCGTGAGGGTCAGCGGGACGCCGGCCAGGTAGGCGCGGCCGCCGGTGTCCAGATTGTCGGGGTGCTGGTCGTGGGAGAGCAGCACCGCGTCGATCGGGCCGATCTCGTCCGGGCCCAGGACGGCTTCGCCGGTCTTGGTCAGGCCGCGTGACCCCCCGATCGGGTAGTCGCCCGGCGCGTCGAACGTCGGGTCGACGACGAACCGCACGCCTCCGATCTCCAGAATGGCGCTCGGGCCGCCGAGGTACCTGACGTTCAGCGAGGACATGGTGCCGCCTTAGGGTCGATCAGCGTGTGTCCTCGTAAGCCCGCGAGCGGCGCGGGCTATTCCCGTCAGGCCTGGTTGTCGGTGTCCTTGCTGGGCTGGACGCGCTTGGGCTCGCCGGGCATCTTCGGATAGTTCGGGGGGTACGGCATGTCGCCGAGGCCGTGGTCCTGCTCGTCGCGGTCGGCCATGTCGAGGAGGCCGTCGAGGGAGAACGACTCGTCGTCGATGGACGCGTGCAGGTCGCCGAGTTCGGCGAAGCGGGCGGGCATCGTGGCGATGGTGAAGTCGCGGGGGTCGACGCCGGGCAGCTCGTCCCACGTCACGGGGGCCGAGACGGGGGCGTGCGGGGCGGGGCGGACGCTGTAGGCCGACGCGATCGTCCGGTCGCGCGCGTTCTGGTTGTAGTCGATGAAGATCTGCTCGCCGCGTTCCTCCTTCCACCACTTGGTGGTGACCTCGGCGGGGGCGCGGCGCTCCACCTCGCGGCCGAACGCGAGGGCGGCGCGGCGGACCTCGGTGAACGTCCAGCGCGGCTCGATGCGGACGTAGACGTGCACGCCGCCCTTGCCCGACGTCTTGACGTAGCCGGTGTAGCCCAGCTCCGACAGCAGGTCGCGGGCCGGGCCGAGAGCGACGCGGACGGCGTCGGAGAAGTCGGTGCCGGGCTGCGGGTCGAAGTCGATGCGCAGCTCGTCCGGATGATCGACGTCGCCCTTGCGGACGGGCCACGGGTGGAACGTCAGCGTGCCGAGGTTCGCCGCCCACGCGATCACGGCGACCTCGGTGGGGCAGACCTCGTCGGCGGAGCGGCCGCTGGGGAACTCGATCCGGGCGGTCTGCACCCAGTCGGGGGCGCCCTTGGGGATGCGCTTCTGGTAGAACGCGTCCGACTTGCCGGCGCCCGCGCCCATCTGGCCGCGCGCGTAGTCCTCCCGGGTGGCCATCCGGGCGCCCTCGAACACGCCGGCGGGCCAGCGCTCCAGCGTCGTCGGCCGGTTCCGGGTGGCGCGGACGATGCCCTCGCCCACCGCCAGGTAGTACTCCACCAGCTGCCGCTTGGTGTAGCCGTGCTCAGGAAAGTAGACCTTGTCGGGGTTGGTCACCTTGACGAGCCGATCCCCGACCGGGATCTCGATGAAGGGCGAGGCCATGACTGCACGCTAACCCACGGGCACGACAGTCCCCGGGAACGGCCCCGCCGGGTACCTTCGAAGACATGGAGAAGATCCGCAAAAGCGAGGATGAGTGGCGGGCCCGGCTCAGCCCGGAGGAGTTCCACGTGCTGCGGGAGGCGGGCACCGAGAAGCCGTTCACCGGCGAGTACACCGACACCAAGACCGTCGGCGTGTACCGGTGCCGCGCCTGCGGGACGGAGCTGTTCCGTTCGGCGACCAAGTTCGAGAGCCACTGCGGCTGGCCGTCGTTCTACCAGCCGTCCGACTCCGACGCGGTCACCCTGATCGAGGACCGTTCGCTCGGCATGCTCCGGACCGAGGTGCGGTGCGCTGTGTGCGACTCGCACCTGGGCCATGTGTTCCACGGCGAGGGTTACGACACCCCCACCGACGACCGCTACTGCATCAACTCCGTTTCCCTCACCCTCGAACCCGGCGAGTAGGCAACCGGTACCGGCGCCCGGGCGTCTCATGGTCGACGCCATAACGCCTGGGGGGCGCCATGAGCGAGTCCGGTTCCGACGAGTTCGGTCTCTACGAGGTCGCCTTGCTGTGCGGCGGGCCGGAGCGCGTCGCGCAGACGGCGCTGCTGGCCCTGTACGAGGCGCGCCGCATCAGGATCGGCCAGGGGACCCGGCGGGTCCGGGTCGTCCGGCATGAATCCGACGACGCGGTGCAGGCCGCCGTCCTGGCGGAGATCCCCGACGTGGGGCGGCTGCTGGGCCAGGTGATCGCCGCGGCCGCCAAGGCGCCGCAGACGCGCGCGGTCGGGGACGGGCTGCGCGCGGCGGGGCTCCTGCGCGGCGGGCGGCTCCGTCCGACACGCCGGGGCCGGGCGGTGCGCAGCCGCCTCGCGGACGAGCCCGGTACGTCCGGCCCCGAGCGTCTGGCCGCGCTCGGGCCGGCCGGAGTCGAGGACGCCCGGATGCGGGAGATCCTGGAGACCGGCGACCCGAAGCCGGTCAAGCTTCCGCGCAGCCGCGCGAGAGGCCACCGGTACGGCGCGGCGAGCGGCCGGTTCTACGGCGGGGAGAACGTGACCGACGGCCATGACGGCGGACACTTCGACAGCGGCGGCTTCGACGGCGGCGGCGGGGGCGGGGGCGGGGGGTACTAGCGGGTCTCGCCGACCTCGCAGTCGTCCTTGTCGCTCTGCTTGTTGGCGAGGACGACGCTGCCGTTGCCGTTGCTCTTGCCGTGGACGAAGACGCGGGGATCGTCGTCGCCGCCGTCGCGCAGGAACTGGGTCGTCCACTTGCACAGGTCGAGCGCCGGGTCGGAGTTCTCGTCCTCCTCGCCCAGGTCGGTGTAGACGCGGACGAACCGGCCGCTGCGGCGGACGTCGGTGACGTGCTTGACGACCTTGTCGTCCGGGTCCTTGGTCTCCAGGTAGGGCACGGCGTCATGGATCTCGTCCGGGTCCCCGGCGGCCGCGACCGTCTCCTGCGGCGCCGGGGAGGCGGCGCCGGTGCGGGCGGCGACGGCGGCGCGGGGGTCGGCGCCCGAGCCACCGGTCAGCGTCAGCGCGGCGGCGCCCGTGAGCGCCGCCGCCACCGCGAGCGCCGTCGTGGCCGCCGCCAGCCGGCGGCGCCGCGATTCCCGCAGCGACGCGGTCAGGCGGGTCCAGCGGATCTCGAGCCGGGACGGCGGCCGCGCGTGCCGTCCACGGGAATGCCTGGCGGGAGACTTGGTCACGGACGGCACCTTACTCAGGTTCCGCCGCGTCCCAAGGCGGGTTGGCGATGTCCTCGGACAGGCTTGACGCCGTCCGAGGACGAGACCCTAGGCCAGGTTGGCCACGAGTTCGGCGACCGGCTTGCGGCGGCCGGTGTAGAACGGAATCTCCTCGCGGGTGTGCAGCCGCGCCTTCGCGCCGCGCAGGTGGCGCATCAGGTCGACGATGCGGTGCAGTTCGTCGGCCTCGAACGCCAGCATCCACTCGAAGTCGCCCAGCGCGAACGCCGGGACCGTGTTGGCCCGGACGTCGGGGTAGTCGCGCGCCATCTTGCCGTGCTCGGCGAGCATCGCGCGGCGCTCCTCGTCCGGCAGCAGGTACCACTCGTAGGAGCGCACGAACGGGTAGACGCACACGTAGGCGCGCGGCTCCTCGCCGGCGAGGAACGCCGGGATGTGGCTCTTGTTGAACTCCGCCGGGCGGTGCAGCGCCATCTGCGACCACACCGGCTCGCTGGCGCGGCCCAGTGCCGTGCGGCGGAACCGGGTGTAGACCTCCTGCAGGTCGTCGGACGTGGGCGCGTGCCACCAGAACATGTAGTCGGCGTCGGCGCGCAGCCCCGCGACGTCGTAGGCGCCGCGGGTGGTCACGTCCTTCTGGCCGGCCTGGTCGAGGAGGTCCTGGACCTCGGCCGCGTCCTGCTCGCCGAGCGTGCCCGGCTTCGTCACCCGGAAGACCGACCACATGGTGTAGCGGATGACGTCATTGAGTTCGCGTGCCTTCGGCTTGCCCGCCGGCTGCGTCATGGTCTGCTCCTTCTCGGCTGCGCAGATGGTCCAGTACCCGGGTGGCCGCCGCGCGCGCGGAAGCGATGCACGCGGGGATGCCCAGGCCGTCGTAGGCCGCGCCCGCGACGGCGAGCCCCGGCTCCCCGGCGACCGCGGACCGGACCCCGGCCACGCGGTCGGCGTGGCCAACGTTGTACTGCGGGAGGCCGCCGCCCCACCGGGTGACCCGCGTCTCGGCGGGCGGCTCGGTGACGCCGCAGGTCGCGGCGAGCTCGGCCATCGCGGCGGCGGTCAGCTCCGCGTCGGACCGCTGGAGCAGGTGCTCCTCGCCGAACCGCCCGACGGAGCAGCGCACCGCGATGACGCCGGGGTCACGGTCGCGCAGATGAGGCCATTTTACCGAGCTGAACGTGACGGCCTTGACCCCCCGCCCGCCGTTCTCCGGCGCGCTCTCCACGGCGGGGACGAGGTAGCCGCTGCCCTTCGGGAGCCGCGGGAACGCGGTGGCCCGGTACGCGAGCGTGATGATCGCCATGCTGGCGTACTCGATGCCCTCCAGTTCCCGGGCGGCGGCCGGGACGTCCTCCTTCAGCAGGCGGGACGCGGGGGCGGCGGGCACCGCGATCAGGACGGCGTCGGCGTCGAGGTATTCGGGGTCGCGGGTGGGGCCGATGGTCAGCCGCCATCCGCCGGGGCGGCGGCGCAGTTCGCGGACCGTGGCGCCGGTCCGGACGGTCCCCCCGGCGGCGGTGACGTCGTCCGCGACGAGGTGCGGGAGCGAGCCGAGGCCGTCCGGCAGGGTGGCGAAGACCGGGCCGGGGTCCTTGGGCGCGGCGTCCCGGATGCCCTGGGCGGCGTGGAGCAGCGACCGGTGGGAGCGCGCGGAGGCGGCGACGGCGGGCAGCGTCGAGTCGAACGAGAGCCGCTCGACGAGCCCCGCGTACACGCCGCCGAGCAGCGGCTCGACGAGGCGGTCGACGACCTCGCGGCCGACGCGGGCGCCGATGTAGTCGGCGACGGACACGTCGGCGCCGCGCGGCGTCTCGGGCAGGACGAGGTCGAGTGGGACGCGCGTCAGCCCGGCCGGGGACAGCACCCGGGAGGCGGCCAGCGCCCGCAGGTCGGACGGGACGCCCATGACCTGCCCGGACGGGAGCGCGCGCAGTGCGCCGCGGCTGAAGATCGCCGCGGACGTGGTGCCGGGGTTGACGAGATCGCCGCGGCGGCCGAGGTCGCCGACCAGGTCCAGGCCCTCGGGGCGGCGGGCGAGCATCGACTCGGCGCCCTCGTCCACCGGGATCCCGGCGATCTCGCTGACCCGCAGCTTGCCGCCGATGCGGGGAGAGCCCTCCAGCACGGTCACCCGCACGCCGTCGCGGGCGAGCATGCGCGCGGCGGCGAGACCGGCGATGCCGGCCCCGACGACGACGGCATGGGACCTGTCCATGTCCCCAAGCCTCCCAGACGCGCCGCCGGATCGCGCACCGGGGCGGCCGGCGCGAGCGCGGTCGATTTGTTGCCCGGGTGACAAGATCTACAAGACTTCGCCAGTAGATACTGGCATACATGAATCCCTGGAAGACCTCCCTCAAGACCGCGGGGGCACTGGCCACCGCCGCCGTCCTGGCCGCCGGGCTCGCCTCCCCCGCGTCCGCCGGCACCCGCGGCGACTTCGAACGGGTGCCGCTGCCGTTCTTCTGGCCGAACAACTACCTCCGCGACATCGACGCCGCCTCACCCGACAGCGTCTGGATCACCGGGCTCCAAGGCGAACTGTTCATCCCCACGGGCCCCTTCACCGGCAAGACCATCCCCGGCAACCCGGTCGTGCGGCGCTGGAAGAACGGCGCCTGGGTCGAGTACGACCTCGAGGGCCTGCCCAGTAGCGGCACGATCGGCGACGTCGACGCCGTCGGCCCCGAGGACGTGTGGATCAGCGGCGCCAGGTACGGCGAGGGGGCGAGCGTGACGGGCCCCTACCTGGCGCACTTCACCGGCTCGCGGTTCGAGGAGGTGGAGATGCCGTCCGGCGGGAGGGGCACGACCCTCACCGCGACCGCGGCCGGAGTCTGGGTGACCAGGAGCGGCACCGTCTACCGCCGGACGGGCGATACCTGGACGCAGATCACCACCCAGCCGGACATCTTCCAGGTCGAGTCCGACATCCGGGCTGACGATGACATATGGCTAATCGGCCACCCCACCCAGACAGACCAGACTCTCCTGGCGTACCACTGGGACGGGCAGACCTGGACGAGCGTCCCCTGGCACGAGCCGTCCATCGGCGGCATCGGCATCAGCGACATAATCGCCCTCTCCCCCACCGACGCCTGGGCCGTCGGCACCAGCTACAGGACGGAGCCGGCCACGCCCGTCCTGATGCACTGGGACGGCACCGCGTGGACGAGCGTCACCCCACCGGCCGGGCTCAACGCGCTCACCAGAATCGTCAAGGGCGAGGACGGGACGCTGTGGGCCCTCGGCCACTCCCTCGACGAGCCCGCCAAGCCCGGCCTGCTCCGCCACAGCGGCGGGACCTGGGAACGCGTCCCGACGACGGCCGTCCCGAACCGGACCAACATCTACGCGACCGCGCTGGCCGTCGTCCCCGGCACCGGCGCGCTGTGGACGCTCGGCGACGTCAACATCGGCGGGCCGGTCGTCCTCACCGACGGCTGACGTCCCCGGCGGATCACGGCCCGGGCAGGGGCCGGGCCGTGATCCCCGTGATACCCGTGTGCCCTGTTCGTGCCCGGATCGCGACTGACCTGGCGGAACCGGTGATCTGCGTCACCTCGTCCAAGCCTCATGCGGATAGCGACAAGCGTCAGGTACGTGACCTACGCGTTCATCGTCCTCCTGCTCGCCGGGACGCTGGCCGCCTGCGGGGGAAGTGACGGCGGTTCCGAGAGCGCGGATTCGTCCGCGGGCGACCGGGACGGGGCGACCGGCACGAGCGACACCCGCCGCCCGGCGGCAGGGGCGGCCCAGGGGAATGAGGCGTCCGGGTCAGGCGAGGACGCCGGGACGCGGAAGAAGCCGCAGGCGCCGCTGGCCACCGCTCGCGAGGTCGTCCACTCGGCGGAGCTCCGGGTCAGGGCCGATGACGTCGACGCGTCCGCAGCCAAGGCCAAGCAGATGGTCATCGGGGCGGGCGGCTACATCGAGCGGGAGTCCACCAGGACCGAACCGTCTCCCCGCGCGGAGATCGCACTGAAGATCCCGTCCGACCACTACACCGACCTGTTGAACCGGCTCGGCACGCAGCTCGGGACCAAGCTGTCGCTGCGCCAGGAGGCCGAGGACGTCACCGGCGAGGTCGCCGACGTGGAGGCGCGGGTGCGTTCGGCGGAGGCCGCGCTCACCTCGTTCCGCAAGCTGTACGAGAAGGCGAACTCCATCGGCGAGATCATCAACCTCGAAGAGGAGATCGCCGAGCGGGAGTCCGACCTGGAGGCGCTGCAGGCGCGTCAGAAGTCGCTCCAGCACCGCACCCAGTTCGCGACCGTGACCGTGACCCTGGTGGGCAAGTCCGCGCCGGCCGAGGACCCCGACGACGACGGGTCCGGCGGGTTCCTCGGCGGGCTGCAGAGCGGCTGGGGCGCCTTCACCGCGTTCGTCGGCGGCGTCGCCACCGTGTTCGGCTGGCTCTTGCCGTTCCTCGTCACCGCCGCCGTGCTGGGCCTTCCGGTGCTGGCCTTCCGGCATCGCCTCCGCGACCGCTTCCGGAGCGGAGCCGCCCCGGCGGGCGGCGGCACCGGGCCGCGGCCGGAGCCGGACAAGGCCGTCGCCGGTGCGGCCCAGAAGCCCGCACAGGAACGGCAGGCGCCGCCTCCGCCCCAGTAGGGCGCCGGCGGCCGGCTAGCGCGTGTCTTCGGTGCTCGCCTCGTGGACGAGGTCCGCGAGGCGGGCCAGCACGTCCGGGTCCGTGGACGGCAGGACGCCGTGGCCCAGGTTGAAGATGTGCCCCTCGGCGGTGCGGCCCCGGGCCAGCACGTCGCGCGCCCGGCGCTCCACCGTCTCCCACGGCGCGAACAGGAGCGCCGGGTCGAGGTTGCCCTGCAGCGCCTTGCCGGGCTCGACGCGGCTGACCGCCTCGTCCAGCGGCACCCGCCAGTCGACGCCGACGACGTCCGCGCCGGCCTCGCCCATCAGGCCGAGCAGCTCGCCCGTCCCGACGCCGAAGTGGATGCGCGGGACGCCGAGCGGCTCCACCTCGTCGAAGATGCGGCGCGCGTGGGGCAGCACCGACTCGCGGTAGTCCTGCGCGGAGACCGCGCCGACCCACGAGTCGAAGACCTGCACGGCGCTCGCCCCGGCCGCGACCTGGACCTTCAGGAACGCGATCGTGAGGTCGGCGAGGCGGCCCATGAGGTCGTCCCACAGCTCGGGCTCGCCGTACATCATGGCCTTGGTGCGCTCGTGGTTCTTGGACGGACCGCCCTCGATCAGGTACGACGCGAGCGTGAACGGGCCGCCCGCGAACCCGATCAGGGGCGTCGACCCCAGCTCGCCGACCAGGCCCTCGACGGCCTCGGTCACGTACGGGACGTCGCCGGGTTCGAGGGGGCGCAGCGCCGCCATCCCCGCCGCGTCGCGGATCGGGTCGGCGATCACCGGCCCGACGCCCGGCTTGATGTCGAGGTCCACGCCGATGGCCTTGAGCGGCACCATGATGTCGCTGAAGAAGATCGCGGCGTCCACCGAGTACCGGCGCACCGGCTGCATCGTGATCTCCACGATCATCTCGGGGCGGGCGCAGGACTCCAGCATCGGGACGCCCTCGCGCAGGCGCAGGTACTCCGGCAGGGAGCGTCCGGCCTGCCGCATGAACCACACGGGCGTGTGCGGCACGGGCCGCCGGCGGCAGGCCAGCAGGAAGGGGCTCGCGGCGAGGCCGCCATTGTCAGGCGAGCTCGAAGCGACGTCGTCGGGACGGGCAGCGTCAGCGGTCACGTTGTGATGGTCCCACGAAAGGCCGGTGACAAGGCACCGGGGCTCCCCGAGCGGAGCTCGTCGATTGATCGGTCGGCGGGCGGGGGCTGGAGGACGGTGGGCGGCGGTCGGCACGAACTTCCGGACACGCCGAGCGAAGTCCCGCATTCTGTCACCGGCGCGTGCGAACGTGATGCGTGTCATAGCCGAGGGAGGTCCCCCTTGTACTGCTCCACCTGCGGTGATGAACGCGTGTTCGAGCAGCCGCCATGTCCGGACGGTCATGGCGGGGAGTGCCCGGAGCGGGCGTGCGTCGAGTGCGGCGCGGCCATCCTGATCGGTTCGCCGCCACCCGCCCTGGCCGCCGCTCCGGCGATCACGACCCCCATCGCCCCGGCGCGCGACCCGGCCACCGCCGGCCGCGCCGCCAACGTGCGGGCCGTGGCCTGACCGGCCCGGCCCCCGAAACGAAACCTGTGCTGTGCCTGCTTCCCCTCCGCATCCTCTCGCCGCCCGCGGCGGCGCCCCGCACCGGCATACCCGACCCGAGTCACCCCCCCGCACCCAGGCCGGTCCACCCATGAACCCACCTGCCTTCCAGCAGGCCCTCGACACGCTGCGCGAGATCCTCGACGGCCCCGGCGTCCGGCCGGAACTCGACCTCGAGGACATGCCCGCGCCGCAGAGTCTGGCCCCGCATGCGGCGGCGATGTCCGGCAGCGTCTACCGCGACGACGACACCGAGGTCGCCACGGGCCGCCTCATCGTCCTGTACGACCCGGACGGCCGCAGCGGCTGGACGAACGGCTTCCGCATCGTCGCCTACATCCGCGCCGACCTGGAGCCCGACATCGCCGCCGACGAGCTGATCGGCTCGGTCGCGTGGGACTGGCTCCTCGAGGCGCTGGAACCGGCCGGCTACGCGGGCGTGTCCGGGACGATCACCCGCGCGGTGTCGGAGAGTTTCGGCGACAAACGCGACGAGCCGTCCACGACCGAACTGGAGCTGCGCGCCTCCTGGTCGCCCACCGGCGAGGATCTCGCCGCGCACGTGACGGCCTGGTGCGAGGTGATGTGCACCACCGCGGGCCTGCCGCCGTCCGGTGTCGCCGCGCTGCCGAACGGTCCGGGCGGCTGAGCGACGTACGGTAGGGGACGTGAGCACAGCGTCCGAAACCGAGGCGGCGGGGGAGAACACGGAAGAAGCGCACGTTTCTCGCCGGCCCGTGTCCCCGAGGCCCCGGTCGGTCCGCCAACCCGAGGATGAAAAGGGTTCAGCAGGAGTGTCCGAAACGCGCGCCACCGGCCCCCAGGGGGATGCCGGTGCGGAGAATACGGCCGCCGAAGGGCGGCCCGGAACCGTTCCAGCGCAGGCCGCGGCAGCGCCCGGCCCGGTGGAGCCCGGCCCGGCGGACGGGGAGGCCGACACCGGTCCCCCGCCCGTCCCGCTGCTGGAACCGCGCGAGGGCGTCCCGTCCGTGGTCACCGAACCCGCCGAACTGGAACGTGTCATCGCGGCGTTCGCCGCGGGCGGCGGCCCCGTCGCGGTCGACGCCGAGCGCGCCTCCGGCTACCGGTACGGCCAGCGCGCGTACCTGATCCAGCTGCGCCGCGCCGGCGCGGGCACCGCGCTGATCGACCCGATCGCCTGCCCGGACCTGTCGGTCCTGGACGCCGCGCTCGCCGACACCGAGATGGTGCTGCACGCCGCCAACCAGGACCTGCCGTGCCTGGCGGAGGTCGGTCTCGTCCCGCGGCGGCTGTTCGACACCGAGCTGGCCGGGCGGCTGCTCGGCTACCCGCGCGTCGGGCTCGGCTCCATGGTCGAGAACGTGCTGGGCTTCCGGCTGGAGAAAGGGCATTCGGCGGCCGACTGGTCGACGCGCCCCCTCCCGGAGGACTGGCTCCGCTACGCCGCGCTGGACGTCGAGCTGCTGGTCGACCTGCGCGACGCGCTGCAGGAGGAGCTGGAGTCCGCGGGCAAGCTGGAGTGGGCGCTGGAGGAGTTCACCGCGATACTGGCGATGCCGCCGAAGCCGCCGCGTCCCGACCCGTGGCGCCGCACGTCCGGCATCCACCGCGTCCGGAACCGGCGGGCGCTCGCCACCGTCCGGGAGGTGTGGGAGGCCCGCGACAAGATCGCCCGTGAGCGGGACCTGTCCCCCGGCCGGGTGCTGCAGGACTCCGCCATCATCGAGCTGGCGCAGAAGGCCCCCAAGACGCCCGCCGAGCTGCAGGCGCTGCCCACGATGCGGGGACGCGGCGCCCGCCGGCACCAGTCGGCGTGGCTGCGCGCCGTGGCCCGCGCCCGCGACCTGTCCGACCGGGGTCTGCCCGAGTCGAACATCCCCGGCGACGGGCCGCCGCCCGCGCACCGCTGGGCCGACCGCGACCCGGAGGCCGCCAAGCGCCTCACCGCCGCCCGCGCCGTCGTCGCCGCGCTCGCCGACGAGCATTCGATGCCGTCGGAGAACCTCATGCAGCCCGACTCCGTCCGCCGGCTCGCCTGGACGCCGCCGCCGGAGGCGTCCGCTTCGGCGATCGCCGCCGCGCTCCGCGACCTCGGCGCCCGCCGCTGGCAGATCGAGCTGACCGCGCAGCCCATCGCCAAAGCGTTCTACCGCCTCGAATCCAAAGGCGATCTGTGAGCCCCTGGACGGGCTGCCCCGAGGAGTGCGTCGTCCGCGGCCGGGAGCGTGGTCCGCGGGCGGCGGCTACATGTCAGCGCTCGCTGTAGAAGTCGGCGTACTCCTCGCGCAGGACCTTCTTGTCGAGTTTGCCGACGCTGGTCCTCGGCAGGTCGTCGACGACGAGGATCTCGTCGGGCAGCTGCCACTTGGCGAACGTGGCGGTCAGGTGGGTCCTGAGCTGGTCGAGGTCGACGTCATGGCCGGGCTCGGGCACGACCAGGGCCACGGGGCGTTCCTGCCACTTGGGGTGTGGAGCGCCCACCACCGCGGCTTGGCGGACTGCGGGGTGACCCGCCAGGGCGTTCTCCAGGTCGATGGAGGAGATCCACTCCCCGCCGGACTTGATCACGTCCTTGAGCCGGTCGGTGATCTTCAGGTACCCCTCGGTGGTGATCACCCCCATGTCACCGCTGCGCCAGTAGCCGCGGTGGAACTTGTCCGCGTCGTCGGACTTCCAGTAGCTCTCGGTGATCCACGGGCCCCGGATGCAGATCTCCCCCACCGACTTCCCGTCGTGGGGCAGGAACGAGCCGCCGGCGCCGAGCAGCCGGACGTCCACGCCGGCCACGGGCAGGCCCTGGGAGCGCTTGAGGTCCCAGAACTCGTGCTCGCTCAGCCGCCCCTCCAGCGAGGGTTTGGGCCGATTGGACGTGACCAGCGGCGTGGTCTCGGTGGCGCCGTACCCGTGGATGATCGAGGCGCCGGTCAGGTCGTGGTAGCCCTTGATCAGGCTCAGGGGCGGCTCGGTGGACCCTGAGATCATCCTCGCCCGGGACAGGTCCGGCGGCTCGGGCAGGGAGCGCAGGTACTCCAGCATCGGCGCGAAGATCGCCGGTGCCCCGTTGGTCACGGTGACCTCGTAGTCCACCATCGCGCGGGCCAGCACCCCGATCTCCTCGGCGGTGTAACGCCCCGGCAGGACCACCCGCGCCCGCGCGTACACCGCCACCTGCGGCAGGCCCCAGCACTGGGCGTGGAACATCGGGGTCGTCAGCAGCACGTTGTCGTGATCACCGACCGCCTGGTCGGCCGCCCACATCATCGTGTGCAGCACGATCCCCCGGTGGGAGTAGAACACCCCCTTGGGACGTCCCGTGGTGCCGGTGGTGTAGCACGCGCTGTAGGCCGAGGTCTCGTCGATCACCGGCCAGTCGAACTCCTCGTCCTGCCGGGCCAGCGACGCCTCGTGGTCCAGGGGGTCCGGCAGCGAGGTCCGGATCTCCGCCAGCGGCCTGTCGCTCATCACCACCCAGTGCCGCACCTGCGGGCACCGTGCCGCCAGCTCTTCGGCCTGCCCCAGCAGCGACTCGTCGACGCACACCACGGTGGCGCCCGCGTGCCGCACCACGTAGGCGAGGCCATCGGCGGCCAGCCGCAGGTTCATCTGCAGCATCACGGCGCCGATCCCGGGAATCGCCCAGTACAGCTCGAAGTGCCGCAGGTGGTTCCAGTCCAGAACCCCCACCACGTCACCCGGACCCACGCCGATGCCGGCCAACGCGTGCGCCGTACGCGCCACCCGGCGCCACGTCGCCGCGTACGACGTACGGTGCCAATCACCGGCCGCGTCCCGGAAGACGATCTCCTGCTCCGGGTGGGTCGCCACCGCCTGGCGGAACAGGTGCGTGGTGTTCAACTGGTAACTGTCCCCATGCGTTGACGGGTGACCGGTCACGAGCTCGGACAAGGTGACACCTTCCTCCCCGACGCGCATCGGGGGCTTGTACTGGGATCCACTGCCGCGGGGGCGTTCACGCGGGGGTCACGCTCCCGGGTGGCCGATCACGGCGCCCAGGTCGAGGCCCTGGAAGTCGCCGGGTGCCGCGACCTCGGTGATCGGGTCGTCGCGGTCGTCGAACTCCAGCCGCAGCGCCCTGGTCATCGTGGCGTGCATGTCGTAGAGGCAGGTGATGTAGGTCAGCTCGAGAACCTCCTCGTCGGACAGTTCTCGGCGCAGCGCCTCGAAGACGGCCTCGTCCACGCGGCCGCCGCCCATGACCAGCGCGTCGGTGTAGGCCAGCACGGCGCGCTCCACCGGCGAGAACAGCTCCGAGACCTCCCAGGACCGGACTGCCTCGATCTTCTCGTCGCCGAGGCCGAGCGAGCGCAGGGCCTTGCAGTGCTGGGAGTAGACGAACTGGCTGCCGCGGGTCCAGCCGGCCCGGGTCTGGCCCAGCTCGCGCAGCACCGGGTCCAGCATCCGGTCCGGGCTCCGGTAGAGGGAGAACCCGCTCACGGCGTGCCGGAAGACGTCGGGCACCAGCGCGAACACCGTCCACCAGTCACCAGGGGTGCCCGTGGAGGTGCCCGGTTCCTCGACCGGGTCGCGGTCGGAGAACAGGCGCTGGTACATCGCGAGGACGACCTCGTCCTGGACTTCGGCACGGCGGACCTGGCGCAGACGAGGCATCTCTATCTCCTGGCAGCAAGGGGCATGAGTTCTCTTGATATCAGAAACGTTCTCCTTGACACGGGAAGACCCTACGGCCAGAATACATTTCTGGCTTACAGAAAGAGGTCCCCGTGTCCGACCCCTCCGACGTCGTCGAGCACGTGCGCAACGGGATGCTGCCCGCGCACATCTACAACGACTCCGAGATCTTCGCCGCCGAGCGGGAGGCGATCTTCTCGCGCTCCTGGGTCTTCCTGGCGCACGAGTCGGAGATCCCTCAGGTCGGTGACTACGTGGTCCGTCGCGTCATGGAGAACTCCTTCATCGTCAGCCGCGCCAACGACGGCGCGGTGCACGCCATGTTCAACATGTGCCTGCACCGCGGCATGCAGGTGTGCCGCGCCGAGCAGGGCAACGCCTCGCACTTCCGCTGCCCCTACCACGGGTGGTCCTACCGCAACGACGGCCGCATCGTGGGCCTGCCCTTCCACCGGGAGGCGTACGGCGGCGAGGCCGGCTTCAACAAGCGCGGGCAGCGGCTCCTGCCCGCACCGGCGATGGACACCATCAACGGACTGATCTTCGTCTCCCTGGATCCCCAGGCGCCTCCGTTGCGCGAGTTCCTCGGCGACTTCGCGTTCTACCTCGACTACTACACCCGGCAGAGCCCGAGCGGGGTCGAGGTGCTCGGACCCCAGCGGTGGCGGATCAAGGCCAACTGGAAGATCGGCGCGGAGAACTTCGCCGGGGACATGTACCACACCCCCCAGACCCACGCGAGCGTCGTGGAGATCGGGCTGTTCCGCGAGCCGAAGGCCGAGAAGCGCAAGGACGGCGCGACCTACTGGGCCACCAGCGGCGGGGGGACCACCTACAAGCTGCCGCCGGGGACGCTCGAGGAGCGCCTGCGCTACGTCGGCTACCCCGACGAGATGATCGACCGGATGAAGCGGGAGTGGTCGGCGCGGCAACTCGACCTGGTCGGCCGCGACGGTTTCATGGTGTCCGCGGCGTCGCTCTTCCCGAACCTCAGCCTCGTCCACAACTGGCCCAAGGTGGCCGACTCCGACGACGTGCTCCCCTTCGTGTCACTGCGCCAGTGGCAGCCGATCAGCCAGGACGAGACCGAGGTGCTCTCCTGGTTCGTGGTCGACAAGGAGGCCCCGGAGGAGTTCAAGGCACTGTCCTACAAGGCCTACCTGATGTGCTTCGGCAGCAGCGGGATGTTCGAGCAGGACGACGTGGAGAACTGGGTCTCGCTGACCGCCACCGCCGCCGGCACCATGGCGCAGCGGCTTCTCCTCAACGGCCGCATGGGCCTGCTGCCCGACGGTTCGACCATCGCCCCGGCCCTGGGCGGCGATGAGTGGGCGGGCCCGGGCGAGGCCCGGGTCGGATACGGCGAGTACAACCAGCGCCACCTGATGAATCGCTGGGCCGACCTCATCGAGGCGGGGCCCGCCAAGGCGGCCGACGTCACGGTCGGCGTTCCGGGACGGGAGGACGCCCGATGACCGCGCACATCCCCATCGACTCCGCCGACAGCCCCCTCGGCGCCCGGGCGACCACGGCCGTCCCGGTGGGCGGCCCCCTCCCGTTCTCGGATCCCGTCCATCTGGCCGCCCACCAGTGGCTGGTCGACGAGGCCTAC
Organism: Spirillospora sp. NPDC048819; assembly: GCF_040650055.1. NCBI lineage: Bacteria > Bacillati > Actinomycetota > Actinomycetes > Streptosporangiales > Thermomonosporaceae > Spirillospora > Spirillospora sp. NPDC048819. The sequence goes on from NZ_JBEZGN010000020.1 coordinate 46,673, forward strand.
CTGCTGGACCGGCAGGAGCTCGAGGAGTGGCTCGCCCGGATGACCGAGGACGTCCACTACTTCATGCCGATCCGGGTCACGACCTCCCTGGGCAGCGGCTACGACACCGCGCGGCGCATGGCGCACTTCGACGAGGACCTCTACTCCCTGGAACGCCGGGTCGCCCGGCTGCGCACCGAGCACGCGTGGACCGAGGACCCGCCGTCACGGCTGCGCCACCACCTGTCCAACGTGCGCACCTTCGCCACCGACGTGCCCGGCGAGATCCTCGTGGAGTCGGCGGTTCTGCTGTTCCGCAGCCGCGGCGACGTCAACGAGCCGTCCCTGCTCTCGGTTGGGCGCAGCGACGTACTGCGGAGCGTCGACGGCGCCTGGCGGCTCGCCCGCCGCCACATCATGGTCGATGAGACGGTGCTCCGCACCCAGAACCTGGCGGTCTTCCTGTGAGCCTGCACTGGGAGGGCGAACACCAGGACCAGGGCCGTGCCCGGGCGGCCGCGGAGGAGTTGGCGGCCCTGCGGGCGGGGCAGGTCGGCGAGTCCCTGACCCTGGGCAACGAGTTCTCCGAGATCCGGGTGAGCCTCGTCCGAACCCGCAACGGCGTGCGCCTGTTGGTCGAGGCGGCCAAGTCGGGGCAGTGGGTCACCCTGGACCCGCTGGAGCTCGAGGCCCTCACCTGGCAGGGGCCGGCGACGTTCTCCGCGATGGTCGGCCATCCGTTCTCCTCCCTGTTCCCCGATCAGGACGACACGGGGGAGCCGGCCTCATGAGCGCCCCCGTGCTCGACGGTCGGCGAGCGCTGGTCATCGGCGCCGGGTCGGGCATCGGCCGTGCGGTGGTGGAACGCTTCACCGCCGAAGGCGCGGCAGTGGTGGCCGTGGAGCGCGATGAGGCCAAGTGCGAGGACCTGCGCGAGTCGGTCCCCGGCGTCGAGGTCGTCCAGGGCGACGCCTGCGAGGCCTCGGTCAACCACGACGCGGTGAGCCGGTGCCGGGAACTCCACGCCGGGCTGGACGTGATGGTCCACTGCGTCGGCATCTTCGACTTCTACCGTCCCCTCGACGCCGTCGCCGAGGACGCCTTCGACGACGCCTTCGACGAGATGTTCTCGGTCAACGTGCGAGCGGCGATGCACGGCGTCCGCGCCGCCCTGCCGGAGCTGCGACGCAGCCGCGGGAGCATCGTGCTGACGGAATCGACCTCCGCCTACCAGCCGGGCCGGGGCGGCGCGCTCTACGTCTCCACCAAGTTCGCGATCCGCGGACTGCGCATCGCGCTGGCCCACGACCTGGCCCCCGAGGTCCGCGTCAACAGCGTCGCCCCCGGCGGCACCGTCGGCACACGGCTGACCGGCGCGCGATCCCTGGGGCTGGACCAGCAGCGCCTCGACGGCCCCGGCCGCGCCGCCGGCATCGCCGCCCGGGTCCCTCTGCAGGTGGCGCTGTCCGGCGAGGACCACGCCTGGAGCTACCTGTTCCTGGCGTCACCGATGTCCCGAGGAATGACGGGCACCGTCCTCCACAGCGACGGCGGCGCCGGCGTCAAAGGCTGACAGCGACACGAGAACCGGGAGTCCCGAGTGCACATCGTGAAGGCGAACACCGAGGCCTGCCAAGGCTATGCCAGCTGCGTCGTCGCGGCTGACGACTACTTCGACATCGACGACGACGGCCTCGTCGTGCTGCTGGCGGCCGAGGTCCCCGAGGCCGACCGCGAGCGCATCGACCGCGCGGCCCGCAGCTGCCCCGCCGCAGCCCTCCGGCTCGAGGGAGCATGACCGGCGACCTGGTGATCGTCGGCGCCTCGGTGGCGGGGGTCGCCCTGGCCCGGACCCTGCGCTCCCGCGGCTTCACCGGCCGCATCCGCCTGGTCGACCGGGATGCGGAGGAGCCCTACGACAAGCCGCCGCTGTCCAAAGGGCGATCGGAGGAGCCCGTCCGGCTGCTCACCCGCCCGGAGGCGGAGCAGCTCGGTCTGGAACTGCTGCTCGGCGTCGAGGCGACCGGCCTGGACACCGGGGCCCGCCGCCTCGCCCTGTCCGACGGAAGGCGGCTCGGCTACGGCGCGCTGGTGATCGCCACCGGAGTGCGGCCGAGGTCGCCGGCTTGGACCGGACCAGGTGTCCACGTGCTGCGAACGCTGGCCGACGCCCGCGCGCTCCATGCCGACCTCGCCCGTGGCGGTCACCTCGTCGTGGTGGGCGCCGGCTTCATCGGGGCGGAGGTCGCCAGTACCGCGATCTCCCGGGGATGCCGGGTCACGCTGGTGGATCCGCTGCCCAACCCTCCTGCCCGGGTCGTCGGCCGGCGCGTGGGCGACCGGATCCTCACCTGGCACGACCGGGCGGGCGTGAACCTGAGGTTGGGCAGGGTCGTCCAGGCCCTGGACCATCTCGCCGACGGCATCAAGGTCCGGCTAGACGACGGGGAGGTGCTCCGTGCCGATCACGTGCTGGTGGGCATCGGAGCAGAGGCCGACGTGGAATGGCTGGCCGGGTCGGGCCTGCACCTGGACGACGGCATCGCCTGCGACCGGCATGGCCGCGCCCTGGGGGCCGACCACGTCTTCGCCGCCGGCGACATCGCCGGCTGGGCGGCTGCGGACGGAGGTTCCGGCCGGCGGATCGAGCACTGGAACTCCGCCCAGGAGCAGGCCAGGTGCATCGCGGCGACCCTGCTCGACCCCGAGCACCCGCAGGCCCCCTGCGAAGTGCCCATGGTGTGGAGCGACCAGCACGGTCGCACCATCCAGATTCTCGGCGCCGTGGACCCCGCCGTCGAGCCCCGGCTGGTGGAGGACGAGGGCCGGCTGCTCGCCCTGTGGGACGCCGGCGGACGCGTGGTCGGCGCGGTCTCGCTGGGGTGGCCGCGCGGCTCCCTGACCGCCCGCCGGGCCATCGCGAGCGGCGGCTCGGTGACCGCGGTCCTCGACACCCTGGCCCCCTTGGAGGCTGCCCGATGACGGCGAACGTCCACAGCGGCGACCTCCAGGAACTGCGGGACCGGCTGGCGGAGGGATGCCGGGTGCTGGCGGCCCGCGAACTCGCTCCGGGGTTCCTCGGCCACATCAGTCTCCGCCTCGACGACGAGCGGATCCTGGTGCGGTGCCGCGGCCCCCGGGAGTCGGGCCTGGCCCATACGACGTCGCAGGACGTGCGGGTGGTGACCCTCGACGGTGAACCCGGCCTGCCCGGCGAGCTGGACGGCTGGACCGTCCCCCACGAACTCCCCCTGCACACCCGGATCCTGCGCCGGCGCCCCGACGTCCGGTGCGTCGTGCACGCGCACCCCAGGCGCACGGTCGCCGCCGACCTGGCCGGCCTTGTCCTGGAGCCGCTCGTGGGGGCCTACGACATTCCGGGCTCCGCACTGGTGGAAAGCGGCGTCCCCGTGTATCCGCGCTCGGTGCTGGTGTCCAGCGACGCACTGGGGGACGAGGTGGCCGAGCACCTCGGCGGCCATGCCGCGGCCCTGCTTCGCGGGCACGGTGTGGTGGTCACCGGCGACTCGGTCCCCGAGGCGGTGCTCCGCGCCGCCTCCATCGACGAGATCGCACACCTCTGCCTGCTCGTCGCCTCCGCCGGGGGACGCCCCCGCCCCATCGACGCGGCCGACCGCGCCGAGCTCCCCGACCTCGGAGGGAGCCTCAACCTGGACGTCGCCTGGCGCCACGAACTCTCCCGGCTGCCCGAGACTCCCCATGCCTGATCCGACCGACCGGTTCCACGAGGAGTCCCGATGTCCGACCACGTCACCGCCATCACTCAGCTCTACGCGCGCTACAGCCTCTCCATAGACGCCCGGGACCTGGAGTCCTTCCGCGACTGCTTCACCGCCGACGGCCGCATGGAGATCACCGGCGGGCCCGCCTTCGCCGGCGCCGAGGGACTGGCCCGGGTGATCGCCGGCCGTACGGCGGAGTCGCCGCGCCATGAGAACAGCAACGTGCTCGTCGACCTCGTCGACGACGCGAACGCCACGGGCCGGGCCTACTTCGTGCTCCGGGGCGGAGACGGCCGGCCGGTCGGCGCGGGAGATTACCTCGACCGGCTCGTCCGCCTCGATGCGGGATGGCGTTTCGTCTCGCGACACATCACCTTCAGCTGGCGAGCCTGACGCAGCCTCGCTCCAACGCTGTGACCCGCGACGATGCCGGGCACGCACCGAGCACGACGGTTTCTCCAACTTGCAGAGTCCGTCTCTTCTATTTCTGTTTAGTCTGGTCTAATCTTTGTGGGCCGTGTCACGGAAGCACGGGTCCCCCGACCAAGAGAGACACAACCCCATGCTCAAGAAGTCCATGACCGCGCTGGCGGTCGCCTCCTTGTTGACCCTGGCCGCGTGTGGCAACGGCTCGGGTTCCAGCAAGGCCGACACAGGGGCCGACGGCGTCGCCATGGGCCCCGGGGTCACCGACGACGAGATCAGCGTGACCGTGATCAGCGACTTCTCCGGGCCCATCGCCCAGGGCGGCATCGCCGGCTCGCTCGGTGTCGAAGCCAAGATCGACCAGGTCAACCGGGAGAAGGGCGGCATCTGCGGACGCAAGGTCGTGGTCGACAAGCGCGACACCAAGTACGACCCGCAGATCACCACCCAGCAGTACCGCGCCGCGGCACCCAAGAACCTGATGGTGGCCCAGTTCGTGGGCACCGCCGGCCTGAACGCCGTCCAGGCCAACATCAAGCGGGACGACATGCCGACGCTCTCGGCGTCCATCAACACCCAGACCCTCGACCTCCCCAACGTCTACGTCGCCATGCCGCCCTTCGAGGTCGAGCTCATCAACGGCCTGGTCTGGGCCGCCGAGAAGGCCGGCGCCTCGGCCTCCAAGACGGTCAACGTCGGCTTCGTGACGTCGGCCGACGAGACCGGCAAGATCTACCTCGACGCCCTCAACCACGCGGCGAAGGCCACGGAGGGCGTGAAGGTCGTCGCCGAGCCGACCTACACCAACGCCGACACCGACTTCACGGCGCAGATCAACGACCTCAAGAACGCCGGGGCCGAGATCGTCATGCTGGGCGTCACCCCCGCCCAGACCGCCGGCATCCTCGGCCAGTCGGCCCAGTTCGGCTACAAGCCGACCTTCGTGTCCAGCTCGGGCGCCTGGGCCTCCAGCCTCGGCAAGCCCCTGGACGGCCTGCTGGGCAACTACTTCGTCTCCGGCGGCTACGGCACCCTCAATGACGACAACGCCGGCATCCAGGCACTGACCAAGGCCCGTGATGCCTACGCACCCAACGCGAAGCCGGACAACTTCCAGGTCGGCGGCTGGATCAACGGAACCGTGGTCGTGGAGGCGCTGCGCAAGGCGTGCGAGGCCAAGGACCTCACCCGCGAGGGCGTCAAGAAGGCGATGGTCGACCTCAAGGTCCCCTTCGACGGCATCCTTCCCGCGATCGACCTCGGTGACGGTGACTCGATCGTGAGCTTCCAGTCCCGCATCAACAAGATCGGGAAGGACGGCGTCCAGGAGCCGGTCGCCTCGTTCTTCGAGTCCGAGGCCGCGAAGTCCTGGGACGCCTCCAGGGGCAACTGACGTCGCGGGGCGTGTGCGGGCTCGAACGGGCCCCACACCCCCGCTCCATTCCCACCACCCCGACCCAGGATTTCCAGATGACCCTCTTCCTCCAGCTCGGCTTTCAGGGCATCGCCCTAGGCCTGGTCTACGGGCTGATCGCGCTCGGGTTCGTGATCATGTTCAAGGGCTCCCACACCTTCAACTTCGCACACGGCGGGTTCGTGGCCATCGGCGCCTACGTCGTCCTGACCCTGTTGCCCCGGATGCCCTACCTGTTCGCCTTCCTCGGAGCCGTGGCGATCACCGTCGGCCTCGCGCTGGTGGTCGAGCGGATGCTGATCCGCGGCCTGATCGGACGCTCGGTGACCGTCGTGGTGCTCGCCACTCTGGGCATCTCGACCATGCTGCACAACGCCATCCTGATGGTGTGGGGCGTCGGCAGGCACGACTCGGTGGGCCCGGTCGGCGCCGGCACCACCACGGTGGGCTCGGTCGTCCTGCCCAACAGCGCCCTGGCCACCGTGGTCGTCTCGGTCGTCGTCCTGGCCGCCGTCGCCTTCTTCTTCCAGCGGACGCGCCACGGGCTGGCGCTGCGCGCGACCGCGAGCAGCCAGGAGGCGGCCCTGGCCCAGGGCATCGACGTGGGGCGGATGTTCGCGCTCTCCTGGGGCCTGGCGGCCTTCCTCGCGGTGACCGCGGCGATCTTTCTCGCCTCGTTCCCCCGCGTGGTCTCCCCCAGCATCGGCGACCTCGCGCTGATCGCGATCCCGGCGATCGTCATCGGAGGCATGGACTCGCTGATCGGAGCCGTGGTCGGCGGCCTGGTCGTGGGGCTCACCCAGGTCCTGGGCTCCAACTACCTCAGCGACATCGGCGGCGGCCGCCTGCACGACGTACTGCCCTACGTGCTCATGCTCCTGGTCCTCCTGGTCCGGCCGTACGGCCTGTTCGGCAGTCGCAGCATCGAAAGGGTCTGAGCCTTGTCAGTCCTGACCAGCCCCCCGGGCGCCCACGACGCCGCGACTCCCCGGCCGCGCCCGCACCGCCTCCTCACCCGCGGGCGGACCGGCGTCGGCCTGTGGGTCGTCGCCATGCTCGTGCTGCCGCTGGTGCTCCGCTCCGAACTGTGGCTCGGCATCGGCATCTTCACCCTGATCGTCGGCGTCGGCGCCCTCGGCATGCAGGTGATCACCGGACTCGCCGGCCAGATCTCGCTGGGCCACGCCTTCTTCATGGGCATCGGCGCCTACAGCTCGGCCTGGCTCGGCGCCGACAAGGGCCTGCCCTGGTGGCTCTGGCTGCCGGCGGCCGGCCTCGTGGCCGCCGTGGCGGGCGCCCTGGTCGCGCCCGTCGCCGTCCGCATCCGCGGCCTCTACCTGGCCGTCGCCACCCTCGCCCTGGTCTTCATCGGCCTCTACGTGTGGGAGACGTGGACGAGCCTCAGCGGTGGCGTGAACGGGCGTCCGGCGGCACCGGTCCTCTTCGGCGACCAGGACCTCAGCCTGGGCGTCATGGCCGGGGACCAGATGATCCTGGACGCCTTCCAGGCCTGGTGGTACTTCGCGCTGGCGATCCTGCTGGTGGTCATGCTCCTCACCCACAACCTCAAGCACTCGCGGCTCGGCCGCGCCTTCATGGCCGTGCGGGACAAGGACGTGGCGGCCGCGGTGGTGGGCGTCCCGGTGACCCGGACCAAGACGATCGCTTTCGTCATCTCCTCCTTCTTCGCCGGCATCTCCGGGGCGCTGCTGGTGTCCTACATGGGCTACTTCACCCCCAGCCAGTGGCACCTGATGCTCTCGGTCGACTTCATCGCCATGATCGTGATCGGCGGTATGGGCACGGTCTCCGGGGCCCTGCTGGGGGCTCTGTTCGTGCGCGCGATACCCGAGGTCGTGAACCAGACCTCGGGCTTCCTGCCCTTCGTCCGCAAGGGCATGAGCACCGATGGCGGCATCACCGGGCCGCTCCTGTCCGGATTCCTCTACGGGTTGGTGATCGTGTTGATCCTGCTCTTCGAGCCCAACGGGATCCGGGCGCTCGCGCTCCGGGCCTGGCGGCGCCTGCTCGGACCACTGGGCGGCTCACGCGAAAGGCGGAAGACCTCATGAGCCGCAACGCCGCGAACGCGTCCGGCGGTCCGCCGGCCCTGCAGACGACGGCCGTCAGCGCCGGCTACGGCGCCGCCGGAGACGCCGTGACCGACCTGACCCTGCGGGTCCCCCAGGGGCAGGTCGTCAGCCTGCTCGGCCCCAACGGGGCGGGCAAGAGCACCACGATGCGGGCGATCTCGGGCCTGCTCGGGCTGCACCGCGGACGCCTCACCGGCGGCCGGGTGGAGCTCTTCGGCAAGGACATGACCGGGTCCCGCCCGTCGCAGCGCGTCCGCGCCGGGCTCGCCCAGTGCCTGGAGGGCAGAATGGTCTTCCCGGGGCTCAGCGTCGCCGAGAACCTCGCCAGCGGGGGGCACACGCGCCGCTACCGCGGTGCCGCGCTCACCGCGGCCCGCGACGAAGTGCTGACGCTGCTGCCGCCCCTGCGCAACCTGCTGGACCGCAAGGCGGGCTACCTGTCCGGTGGCGAGCAGCAGATGCTGGCGATCGCGCGGGCCCTGATGTCACGGCCGAAGCTGCTGCTCATGGACGAGCCGAGCCTGGGGCTCGCACCCCGGATCGTCGAGCAGGTCCGGGACATCATCGTGTCCATCAACGAGCAGGGCACCTCGATCCTGCTCGTCGAGCAGAACGCGCGCATGGCCCTGTCGATCTCCGGCTACGCCTACCTCCTCGAAGGCGGACGGATCTGCGCTGAGGGCACCCCGGCGGAGCTGGAGCAGGACAACGACATCGCGGCGGCCTACCTCGGCGCCGTGTCCACCGTCCCGGGAGCCGACTCGTGAGCCCCGCACTCCTGGAGGTCGAGGACCTCACCCTGTCGTTCGCGGGAGTCCGCGCGCTGGACGGGGTCACCTTCACCATCGACGAGGGCGACTTCTTCGCCGTGATCGGACCCAACGGAGCCGGCAAGTCCACGCTGTTCAACTGCATCTCCGGCATCTACCGCCCGGAGTCGGGGAGCATCCGGTTCGGCGGCCGGGAGATCCTGGGCACCGCCCCCCACCGGATCGCCGGCGCCGGGATCGCCCGCACGTTCCAGAACGTCGACGTCTTCCCGGCCATGACCGTGCAGGAATGCCTGCTCCTGGCCCGGCACCGGCACCTGCGCTCCGGGCCGGTGGCCGGCATGATCCGATGGGGTCGCAGTGCGCGTGAGGAGCGCGCGGCGCTGCGGCACGTCACCGAGGTGGCCGACCGCCTCGGACTCGGCGGCCTGCTGCAGCACACGGTCGGCCCGCTGCCCCACGGCGTGCAGAAGCGGGTCGAGCTCGCGCGCTCGCTGTGCATGGAGCCCCGGCTGCTGCTGCTCGACGAGCCGGTGGCGGGGATGAACCACAAGGAGACCGCCGAGATGGCGGCGACCCTGAGCGAGGTGAACTCCGACCTGGGCATCACCATGCTCCTGGTCGAACACGACATGTCGATGGTGATGGGCATCTCGAACCGGGTCTGCGTGCTCGACTTCGGGCGCCGCATCGCCCTCGACGTCCCGGCCAACGTCGTCCGTGACGAGGCCGTCATCGACGCCTACCTGGGAGGAGCACTGTGAGCACGGCCGACATCACCGTCTACGGAATCGTCGGGAGCCTGCGCGAGCGTTCGTGGAACCGGATGCTGCTGGAATCCGCGGCACGTCTGGCGCCGGACGGGGTCACCGTCACCATCAGCGACCTGGTGGGGCAGTTTCCGCTCTTCAACGAGGACCTGCTCGGCCAGGAGCCGTGGGCGGTCACCCGGATGCGCGAGGAGATCGCCGCCGCGGACGCGTTGATGATCGCCACCCCGGAGTACAACGGCGGGGTCCCGGGCGTCCTGAAGAACGCCTTCGACTGGATCTCCCTGCCCCTGGGCGCCTCGGTCCTCCAGGGCAAGCCGGTCGCCCTGATCGGCACCTCTCCCGGACGGCTGGGCACCGCCCGGAGCCAGTTCGAGCTGAGGAACATGTTCGTCTTCTCCCAGTCCCCGGTGATGCCGGGACCGGAGGTGGTCATGCCCTTCGCCCACGATTGCTTCGACCAGGCCGGGCACCTCACCGACCCGGTGGCCACCGAGCGCCTCGGGATCCTTTTCGGGAAGCTCCGCGCTCACGTGGCCGCGAGCCGGATCGAGGTGGCGGCCCAGTGATCACCCGCACCTTCATCTCCCGCCCCTCCACCGACGCCCCGCGGGCGGGCGCCGGCGGGCATCCCTGCCAGGGTCTCTACCACGCCCCGGAGGGCGGCCGCCCGACGGTGGCGCTGATCGCCACCCACTATCAGATCGACTTCGCCGAGCACTATCTCGCCGACCTGATGGCCGAGCGCGGCATCGGCTTCCTGGGATGGAACACCCGGTTCCGCGGCTACGAGTGGAACTTCCGGCTCGACCAGGCACTGGTGGACATCGGGGTCGGCGTGCGCTGGCTGCGCGAGGAGGCCGGGGTCGACTCGGTCATCCTGCTGGGCAACTCGGGGGGCGGCTCCCTGATGGCCGCCTACCAGGCTCAGGCCGTCGACCCGACCCTGCGGCCCCCGATCGGCCACGGCCCCGTCCCGGGCGTGGACGAACTGCCCGCCGCCGACGGCTACGTGTCCCTGGCGGCGCACCTGGGCCGTCCCGACGTCCTCACGGCCTGGATGGACGCCGCGGTCGTCGACGAGTTCGACCCCGTGGCCACCGACCCCTCCCTCGACCTGTTCAACCCGCAAAACGGTCCGCCGTACAGCGCCGAGTTCATCGAGCGCTACCGGCGAGCGCAGGTCGACCGCAACCACCGGATCACCGCGTGGGCCAAGGCGGAGCTGGCCCGGCTCACCGAGGCCGGCTACTACGACCGCCACTTCACCGTGCCCCGGACCTGGGCCGATCCGAGGATGGTCGACCCCTCCCTGGAGCCCACCGACCGGAAACCGAACAGCTGCTACCGTGGTTCTGTCGAGGCCGCTAACCGAGGCGACCGAGGGATCGCCGGGGAGACGACGGTGCGCAACTGGCTCAACATGTGGAGCCTGAGCGAGTCGCCCTGCCGCGGTGAGGCCAACCTGACCAAGGTCACGGTCCCGTCACTGATCATCAATCCGACCGGGGACACCGGCGTCTTCCCCAGCGACGCCGACCGGATCGCCGATGCCCTGGCCGGCGAGGACAAGACCCGCCGCGACCACCGCGGGGACCACTACTTCCTGGAGCCCGAGGGCGCCCGGGACGCGGTCGCCGACACGATCACCGGCTGGCTCGCCCCGCGCTTCGGGAGCGGGAGCACCCCATGACGGCGTCCGCGGCGATCCAGGGCGCTCGGGGCCAGCACTGGATCGCGCACCTGGCCCGGCATGCCCAGGTCCGGCCCGAGACGGCCGCGCTGCGGTGCGGCGAGGTCTCCTACACGTGGCGCCGGCTCGCCGACCGGGTGCTGCGGTTCAGCCGTACGCTCGCGCGACTGGGCATCGGCTCCGGCGACCGGGTCGCCTTCGTGATGGGCAACGGGGTCGAGTACGTGGAGTCGCTCCTGGCGGTCAGCGCCGCCGGGGCGATCGGGGTGCCGGTGAACCCCCGGCTGGCCACCGGCGAGGTGACCTTCATCCTCCGTGACTGCGGCGCCTCCCTGGTGCTCACCGATGCCGCGTACCACCGGCTGGCCACCGGCGCGGCCGAGGACGACGGCATCCGCGTGGTGAACGTCTCCGGACGAGCCGGACAGCCCGACGCGGACCCGCCCGACGGCCCCGCCACGAGCTCGCCCGCCGACGCCCTGGCGGCGATCGGCGTGGACGAGTCCGCGCCGGCGCTGATCATGTACACCTCCGGCACGACCGGACGCCCCAAGGGCGCGGTGCTCACCCACCGGAATCTGCTCGCCCAGAGCCAGACCAACCTGGTCGCCTTCCGCTTCGAGATGCACGACGAGGTGTACCTCTGCGCCTCGCCGCTCTTCCACATCGGCGCCATCGGCGGTCTGGCCCCGGCCCTGCTCGTCGGCGCCTCCGTGGTCGTGATGCCCACCGGCGCATTCGACGCCGGCGAGCACCTCGACGTGATGGCCGAGCACCGGGTCACCTCCGTCTTCCTGGTGCCCGCCCAATGGCAGGCCCTCGTGGCCGAGCAGCGGCAGCGGCCCCGTGACCTGTCCCGGCTGCGCGTCGCCGCGTGGGGGGCCGCCCCGGCCACCGACGCACTCCTGCGGGAGATGGGCGAGGTCTTCGCCGGCGCCGACATGCTCGCCCTCTTCGGCCAGACCGAGATGTCACCGGTCACCTGCGTGCTGGAGGGCAAGGACGCACGCCGGAAGCTGGGCTCGGTGGGACGACCGGCGCCGGGCGTGTGGGCGCGCGTGGTCGACGCCGAGATGAACGACGTCCCCGCCGGCGAGATCGGCGAGATCGTCTACCGGGGGCCGGGCATGACGCCGGGCTATTGGAACCTGCCCGAGGCGACCGCCGAAGCCTTCGCCGGGGGCTGGTTCCACTCCGGCGACCTGGTCCGCGTCGATGACGAAGGGTTCGTCTACGTGGTCGACCGGCTCAAGGACATGGTCATCACCGGCGGCGAGAACGTCTACTGCGCCGAAGTGGAGAACGTGCTCGCCTCACACCCGGACATCGCCGAGGTGGCGGTCGTGGGCCGGCCGCATCCACGGTGGGGCGAGACGCCGATCGCGGTGATCTCGCCGGTCCCCGGGCGGCCGGCGCCGTCGATCGAGGAACTGCGTGATCACGCCCGGCGCGAGCTGGCGGCGTACAAGCTGCCGACCGGCGTCGAGACGGTCGAACGGCTCCCCCGCAATCCCTCGGGGAAGGTGCTCAAGTTCGAACTGCGAGACGGAAGGATCGATGACAGCGTCCACGGATAGAGTCCGCTGGGTGGACAGCTCCTCCCCAGCTCAGCCTCGTAAGCCGCAGTATCCGATCGAGTCGGTCGACAACGCGCTGCGCATCCTGCTGCTGCTGGGCGAGCGGAAGAGCCTGCGCCTCACCGAGGTGAGCGAGTACCTCTCGGTGGCGTCGTCCACCGCGCACCGGGTGCTGGCGATGCTGCAGTACCGGGGGTTCGTCCGCCAGTCGGGCAGCTCGCGGGCCTACGAGCCGGGTCCGGCGCTCACCGAGATCGCCTTCTCGGTGCTGCGGCGGATCGACGTCCGCGAACAGGTCCGCCCGATGCTGGAGGACCTCGCCAAGCACTACGGCGAGACCGTCCACCTCGCCCGCCTCGACGGCGCGCTGGTGTCCTTCGTCGATGCCGTGGAGAGCAGCCGGGCCGTGCGGGTCGGATCGCGCATGGGCAAGACGCTCCCGGCCCATGTCTCGGCCTCCGGCAAGGCACTGCTGTCGCTGCTGCCGGACGAGGCCGTGGTCGCGCTCTATCCGCAGGAGGAACTAGAGCAGCTGACCCCCCAGTCACTGAGCACTCGGACCGCGCTCCTGGAGGATCTGAAGCGCATCCGGAAGCGGGGCTATGCCACCGGGTTGCAGGAGAGCGAGGACGGGGTCATCGCGGTGGCCGCGCCGCTCGGCACCCATGCCGGCGCCCGGTACGCGGTGAGCATCTCGGCGCCCAGTCACCGCAGGCAGGACTTCACCGAGGTGACCGTGGCCGAGGATCTGCTGCGCTTCGCCGAGGGGAGCCGCAGCTTCTTCTCCTGAGCGAGAGCCCTGACGAACGTACTGCGTCGGCCCGACGCCGAACGGCGTCGGCGGCACCCCGGACATGGCGCAGACCCGGTGCCGGTCGTGCGTCGCCCGACCGGCACCGGGTCCGCCTCGGCGCTCAGGCCGCGAGGACGACGGCGAGCTGGCTGCGATCGAAGTACTCCTCGATCCGCCGGATCCTGCCGTCCTCGACGTACACGCGCAGGATCGCCGGGATCGCGGCCGACCGGCCGTTGCGCTCGACCTCGATCACGTGCTGGCGGAGGAAACCGTCCTCGAGTGCGGTGTGTCGAGGCTGGGCGTAGCCGAACTTGTCGTAACGGCTGGAGATGCTTCCCAGCGTCGCGAGGTTCTCTTCCTTGGACTGATCGACGTCGTCATAGTTGTGCCAGACGGTGACGTCGTCGTGGTACAGGGCGGAGACCGCCTCGATGTCACCGGCTTCCACGAGCCGGAAGAACCTCTCGGCGTACTCCACCATCGACTCTCCGCTCATGCGGAGGCGCCCTGGGCGGCCGGGACACCCGCGGCGGTCATCGGCGCGAGGTTGACGTCGTCCTCGTTCAGCTCACGCGTCCAGGCGGCGAACTCCAGCAGCACACCGTCCGGGTCGAAGAAGTACATCGAACGGACGAAGACACCCTCATGGAAGGTCTCCGCCACACCGCGCGGGCTGTCGTCGTGCTCAAGGACGGGACCGGTCTCGACGCCCTTGGCATCGAGCTTGGCCTTGTACTCATCGAACTTGTCGAGCGGGATCTTGAATGCGACGTGGTTCATCGAGGCGTGGGCCGTGGCGATGTCTCCGAGACCCGGCAGCACCGCGGACGAGGCGATGCCGGGGGCCCGCTTGGGCGCATCGGGGAACCAGAAGAAGGCCAGGAACTGGTCGCCGCCCATGTCGAAGAAGAAGTGCTGACCGCCGTTGGGCATCTTGATCGTCTTCTTCAGCTTCATGCCGAGGACGTTGGTGTAGAAGTCGACGGTGCGCTCCATGTCCTCGCAGACCAGCGCGAGGTGGCAGAGCCCCTGGAGCTCGAACTCGGAGTTGGCGCCCATGGTGATCCTCCCGTGAAGTGACCCGCCCACGCTATCGGAAAGTGTTTCTGTCCACCAGACTTTTTCTTGAACGGTCTGGACAATTGGGCCGCGGCGACACACCCGCCCCCAGTCTCCGCAGGCTATGTCAGCCGCGACCGCGCTCCAGGTCAACGGCATACTCGAACCGATCAGCGGGGTGTACCGAGACCGTGATCTCGAAGGGGTCCCCGGCGCGATCCAGGTACCGCCGCATCATCTGCAGCACCGGCGAACCGGCGGTGGTGCGCAGCAGATCGACCATGGCGTCCGGCACCGTCGCCGCCCGCATCCGCTGCTCGATGGTGTGCACGGTGCGGCCGGTCGTCTGCTCGACCATGTCCGAGATCAACCGCTTGGGGTCCAGCACCTGGTCGCCCACGGCCTCGGCGATGTCGGGCTCGAGGTAGACGTCGGTGCAGCACAACGGCCAGCCATCGTCGACCGGGTCGATGCGCAGCATCCGGATCTTGGTCCAGCGCTGCCCTGGCCGGCAGCCCAGGACCAGGGCGTCGACCTCGTCGACCACCACGTCGGCGATCGACAGCACCTGGCGGTCCGTCTCCACGGAGTACTGCATCAGGTCGCCCACCGAATGCACGGAACGGGCGAAGACCGAATGCGGCTTCAGACGCTCGACGCGGGTGCCGCGCCGAGGCCGGCGAGAGACGAGCCCCAACTCCTCCACGATGTCGAGCGCGGCTCGGATCGTGCCCCGGCTGACGTCGAACTCCGCCGCCAGGTCCACTTCAGGCGCGAACTGCCCGCCGATCGGCCAGCGTCCCGACTGGATCTGCCGGACCAGTTCCTCGGCGACTTCCTCGTAACGCCTCATTGCCCTCTCCCGTCCTCGGGTCCACCGTCCGCAGGACCGAAAGACATTGTGACCTGTAACACCCAGGTGGAGCGCCCCGCGAAACCCACCGGCGCCGAGCACCGGCCGGCCACCGGACAGACGGGCCCGGCCAAAAGGGGCGACAGTGATTAGACTAGACAATTCGAACGGTCTAGATCATAGTCTGAGGGCCATGCGCATCACCGACATCCGCGAAGTCGCGGTCCCCCTCCGTGGGGACATCACCAACTCCGTGGTGAACTTTGCCGAGCACACCGTCTCCCTGGTGGCCGTCCAGACCGACGTCCGCCGCGACGGGGGTCCGCTCACCGGCATCGCCTTCAACTCGATCGGGCGCCATGCCCAAGGGGGCATCCTACGGGAGCGGATGATCCCGCGGCTGCTGGCCGCCGACCCCGACGCCCTGCTCGACCCGTCGACCGGGCTGCTCTCGCCCGCCCGCGTGCTCGGGTGCACCATGCGGGACGAGAAGCCCGGCGGCCACGGCGACCGCGCCGCGGCGGCCAGTGCGGTGGAGCTCGCGGTGTGGGACCTGCTGGCCAAGCACAACGACGAGCCGGCCCATGCCACCATCGCCCGGGCCTTCGGTCGCCGGCCCATGACCGGCGGTGTGCCGGTCTACGCCGCGGGGGGCTACTACCACCCCGACGACTCCCTGGACCGGCTCCGCGACGAGCTCACCGGCTACGCGGACCGGGGCTATCGCACGGTCAAGATCAAGATCGGCGGCATGCCGCTCCCCGAGGACGTGGCCCGGGTCGAGGCGGCCATCGAGGTGATCGGCGGCGGGGACGGGGTGGCCGTCGACGCCAACGGGCGCTTCGACCGGGACCAGGCCCTGGCCTACGCCGCGGCTCTGGCCGGCCTCGGCCTGCGTTGGTACGAGGAGCCCGCGGACCCCCTCGACTACGCGCTGCACAAGGAACTGACCGAGGCCTACCCGGGGGCCATCGCCACCGGCGAGAACCTCTTCTCCTTCCAGGACGTGCGCAACCTGCTCGCCTACGGTGGAGTACGGCCCGACCGGGACATCTTCCAGATGGACGCCGGCCTCAGCTACGGGCTGACCGAGTACGCTCGCATGCTCGACGTCATGGAGTCGCGTGACGTCGACCGGTCCCAGGCGTTCCCGCACGGCGGGCACCTGATCAACCTGCACATCGTGGCCGGCCTGGGGCTGGGCGGCTGCGAATCCTATCCGGGAGTCTTCGAGCCCTTCGGCGGTTACAGTCCGGACTGCCGGCTCTCCGACGGCCTGGTCCACCCCGGCCAGGCGCCCGGGTTCGGCCTGGAGGCCAAACCGGGTCTCGGTGACGAGATCGCCAACCTCCTCAAGGAGCTGGGCTGATGAGGATCTGCGTCGTCGGCTGCGGAGCCATGGGCTCGGTGTACGCCGCACGCCTGAGCCGCGCGGGCCACGAGGTGTCGGTGGTCGACGCGTGGCAGGCCCACGTGGAGGTCATCGCCCGCGACGGGCTGCACGTCCACGGACCGGACGGGGAGTTCCGCGCCGCGGTCGCGGCCCACGCCACCGTGCCCGCCGATCCCGTCGACCTCGTGGTGCTCGCCGTCAAGGCCGCCGACGTGCCCGAGGCCGCAGCCGGACTCGCACCGCTGCTGGAAACGGGGACCACCGTGCTGACCATCCAGAACGGCCTCGGTTCCGCCGATGTCGTGGCCGGTGCGGTGGGCGCCGAACGCCTGGCCGTCGGCATCGCCAGCGGCTTCGGCGCCGGCCTGCGCGGGCCGGGCCGGGTGCACCACAACGCGATGCGCGCCCTGAGGTTCGGCGCCCACAGCTCCCTGCCCCCCGAACGGGTCGAGGAGGTTGCCGCGGCCTGGCGAACCGCCGGGTTCGACGCGGAGGCCGTGCACGACATCATCGCGATGCAGTGGGAGAAGCTCATCTGCAACGTGGCCTACAGCGCTCCGTGCGCCCTGACCGGGCTGACCGTGGGCGAGATCCGCGACCACCCCGAGTTGGCGCGGACGAGCCAGGCCGCGGCGATCGAGGCCTGGGAGACCGCCCGGGCGCGCGGGGTGGCCATCGACGTGCCGGACCCCGTGGAACTCGTGCGCGAGTTCGCGGCCCGGATGCCCGGTGCCGAGCCGTCCGCGCTGCTGGACCATAAGGCTCGCCGGACCAGCGAGATCGATGTGATCAACGGTGCGGTCCCACGGGAGGCGGCCAAGGTGGGCCGCACGGCACCGGTCAACCAGGCGCTGACCGCCCTGGCCCGCCATCGCGAGGCCGCCTGGCGACGGTGACCTCGCCTCGGGCGGGGCGGCGTCCTCGTCCAGGGACCGCCTAGAGATCCGGCAGGGGGTCCTTGGGCAGGCTGTCGCGGTCGAAGATCTCGGCGTCGGCGGCGTTGACGACGGCGGCGTACTCGTCGTCCACCTCGAACACCGCGCCGGCGAACTCGAACGACGCGCCGACGCCGGTCTCCACCGGCCCGATCCGGGTGCCGCGGGGGTAGCTGCCCCAGACGGTCTTCGGAGTGGTGCGGCTCATCGCGCCGGTGGAGATCACCGCGATCTGGTCGTCGGTGACGACGAAGATGAAGCCCGCCCCGCCGCCGTAGGCCATCGCGGGGAAGATGTAGCCGATCTCCCCGTCGATCCCGAGGAACTCGCGGCAGCGTTCGCGCAACGGGCGTGGCACCGGCATGACGGTTGGGGCACCTCCCAGGACGTTGTCTGCGGTCACAATCATGCCCCGGTTCGTCAGGGCGTGGCCAGGGTCAGACCGTCGCGAGAGCCGCGGTCGGCGGCAGCCGCGCCGCGCGCATCGCCGGATACAGGCCCGCGACCGTCCCGATCGCCAGGGTCGCGGCGAGCGCGCCGCCGAGCGCCCAGGCGGGCACGACCGGCGGCCAGCCCTTCCACAGCGCGAACCCGGCGGTGACCGCCGCGCCGAGCGCGACGCCGGCGGCGCCGCCGAACGCCGACAGCAGCAGCGACTCGGCCAGGAACTGCACCCGAACCTGCCCGCGCGTCGCGCCGAGCGACCGGCGCAGCCCGATCTCGCGCCGCCGCTCCAGCACCGAGATGACCATGGTGTTGGCGACGCCGACCCCGCCGACCAGCAGCGCGACGGCGCCGAGCCCGAGCAGCAGCCCGGTGAACGCCCCGTCCGCGGCGGCCCTGGCCTCCAGCGCGTCCGAGGGGCGGCTGACCTCGACCTCCTCGGGATGCTCGGGACTGACCGTCCGCGCCAGGACGTTCCGGACGTCGCCGACCGAGGCGTCCGCCGACCGCTCGTAGATCGTCGTCGGATGCCCGTCGAACCCCAGATACCGCTCCGCGGCGTCCCAGCCGACGAGGGCCGACCGGTCGATCTCGGGCGCCAGCTCGGCGGGCCGCAGCACACCGAGGACGGTGAACCACCTCCCGCCGATCCACACCTGCCCGCCCGCGCGGTCCAGGCCGAGCCGCCCGGCCGCCTGGTCGCCGAGCACGACGCCCGGGTAGCGCCCGGTGGCCGCGTTCAGCCACCCGCCACTCGCCGTGTCCACCTCAAGCGTTCCCAGCAGCTCGACGGTGGCCGCCTGCACCGCGATCCCGTGCGTGACCTCCTCGGGAATCTTGTCGGTGCGGCGCACGGTCGCGTCCACCGAACCCGTCGCCCCGACCGCCGTGACGGGCCCGATCCTGCGGACCATCTCCGGCGCCCCCACTGGCAACGCAGCCTTCTCACCGAACAGCGTGTCGCCGGGCTTGACCGTCAGCAGGTTCGTCCCGAGCCGATCGAGGCGCCGCAGCAGATCCTCCTTGCCGGACGACGAGATCCCGATGACCGCGACCATCGCCGCGATCCCGATCGCGATGCCCAGCGCGGACAGGACCACCCTGGCCGGACGCGCCCGCAGCCCGCCGAGCCCGACGCGCAGCACATCGCCCGCGCTGAGCCGCGCGGGCACCAGCGCGGCCCTCACCGGCTCCCCGCCCGCTCGTCGGCCACGACCAGGCCGTCCCGCATCCTCACCCGGCGCGGCGCCCTGCCCGCGACCTCCAGGTCATGCGTGATGATCGCGACGGTGGTGCCGGCGCGGTTCAGCTCGTCCAGCAGGGCCAGCACCTCAGCGCCCGCCTCCGAGTCGAGGTTCCCGGTCGGCTCGTCGGCCAGCAGCAGATCCGGCTCCCCGACCACGGCCCGCGCGACCGCGACCCGCTGCTGCTCACCCCCCGAAAGCTCATGCGGCCGATGCCCGGCCCTCCCCCCGAGCCCGACCCGCTCCAGCGCCGCCCGCGCCCGCTCCCGGCGCTCCTTCAACCCCGTACCGCTGTAGAGGAGCCCGTCGGCGACGTTGTCGAGAGCACTCACCCCCGCGGCCAGATGGAACTGCTGGAACACGAACCCGACATGCCGCGCCCGAAGGGCCGACAACTCCCGGTCACTCAGCCCCGGCACCTCATGCCCGGCGACCTTCACACTCCCCTCCGTCGGACGATCCAGCGTCCCGATCATGTGCAGAAGCGTCGACTTCCCGGACCCGGACGGCCCCACGATCGCGGCCATCTCCCCCGGCGCGATCACCAGATCGACCCCCCGCAGAGCCACCACACCGGGGTACTCCTTCGTCACTCCACCCAGCTCAACGATGTCCGCACCCTGCACGCTCATTCGGCCGGCACCCCGACCTTCACACCTTCCCGCAGCCCGCCTCCGCCGACCTCGACGCGGCCCCCACCGAACGCCCCGACATCCACCGGGACGAGCCGCCGCCGCGTCCCGTCCACGACCTCGACACCGAAGCCGCCCTCACGCAGCGCCAGCAGCGCCTCCACCGGCACCGACAGGACGTCCTTCCTTCGCTCGCTCTCCAGCTCCACACTCACCGGCGCCTCGTCCAGCCGCCCCGTCTCGGCATCGCCGAGCGAGATCTCGACGTCGACCGTGGTCTTCTTCTCCTGCCCCGACCCGCTGGTCTCCGCGACCTTCCCGACCTCGGTGATCTCCCCCTTGACGCTCCTGCCACCGGGCAACTCCACGGCGACCTCGGCCCCCTTCTCGGCGAGATCCTGCTTGTCGGCATCGAGATCCACATGGACGATGCGCCGCGTCCCCGCCACCGTCAGGACCGGCTGCCCTTCAGCGATCCGCTGCCCCTCGGGCGCCTTGACGTCCCGCACGAGCACGGCCCCGCCCAGGAAGACGACCTGATCCGGGCCGACCGCCCCGGTCTCCTCCAGACCCCGATCGTCCTGCCACTCCTTCACAGCTGCCTCGGTCGCCCCCGTGAACTGCTTGTCCACGGTCATGCCGCCATATCCGAGAGCCCGCAGGTTCTGTTCGAGCTGCCGCACGTCCTTACCCGAGTCCCCCTGCCTGAGCGTCCGGTACATGGGGCTACCGCCGTACATAAGCGTGACCGGCCTGCCGGCCACGCTCAGCAGCGTCCCGCCCCGCTTGACCGTCGCCCCCTGCCCCGGCGTCCACGTCACCACCCCCGACGCACCCGTCCACACCTCGCGGACGCCGTCATAGGTGAGCTTCCCGTCCACCGTCTCCGTATCGACGAGATCGCCCCGGCTCACCTCAGCCGTGGCCAGCCGCGCCTTCTGCCCGGCCTCCGCCTCGTCACCGTCCGCCGTCCAGGCCAACGCACCTCCCCCGCCGACCACCACCAGGCCGGCGACGCCGCCCACGACCACGAGCCGCCTCACTTGCCGACGCCCGGCAGGTCGAGCTCGCATTTCTCCCGGGCCTTCTCCAGCGCATTCCGGTCGATGTCCCCCGTCGGAAGCTTGAACTCCCCGTCCGGCCCCGGATCCGGTATGTCGACCCCGTGCTCGCGCATGCACTGCGCGAACTCGACGTACTGATCACGCACCTTCGGGTCCTTCAGATCGGGCATCCTCCCCCCGGCCTGCAGCCACGACTGGCACTTCTCCAGCGCCGCCTCCAGCTTCTTCCGGTCGCCGCCCTCCCCCAGCCGCCTCGCCTCCGCGTCCCCGCTGCCCGGATCGGGAACGTCCACCCCGTTCTCCCGCATGCACTGCGCGAACTTCAACTGCGCGTCCTCCGGCGAGAGCGACGTACCGGGCGACGCCGAAGCCGTGGAGGCCCCCGCCCCACCGGCACTGGCCACCCCACTCCCACCACCGTCGCCCCCGCACCCGCCAAGCCCGACCAGAACCGGCACCGCAACCACCGCGGCCCAAACCCGAAGTCCCATGAAGCCCTCCCCGCCGAGGACACCCGCCCCGACGAAAAGCCACAAAACCCACCCCCGCGTTAAACCCGCATTAGCCACGCCACTGGGCAGGTGGACGCCGGCCGCCGAAAGCGACCTGTCGGCACCTCAGCTGCGGCGCAGCCCGCTCACAGTCGGTCTGTCGGGCGGGGTCAGGCGGAGGCGGGGGTGCGGGACAGGGCGGTGCGCAGTGCGAAGGCGCCGAGCAGGCCGCCTGCCGTGAACCGCTGGGCGGCCATGACGCGGGGGCGGACGGCCAGGAACCCCGATACCCATGCTGCGCCCAGCACGACCAGCACGTTCACGGTGACCCCCACGATGATCTGCACGCCGCCGAGCTGCAGCAGCTGCGCCCAGGCCGGGCCTGCCTGCGGGTCCAGGAAATGCGGCAGCAGCGCGGCGTACAGTAGCGCGATCTTGGGGTTGAGCAGGTTGGTCAGCAGGCCCATCGAGAACAGGCGGGCGTCGGAGACCGGAGGAAGGTCCTGGTCCGGGGTGAAGGGCGAGCGACCGCCGGGCTTGAGCATGCCCCAGGCGAGATAGGCCAGGTAGGCGGCTCCGGCGAACTTGACCACCGTGTACGCGACCGGCACGGCGGCGAACAGCGCGGACAGGCCCGCGGCCGCGGCCAGCAGGTAGCACAGGAACCCGACGGCGGTCCCGCCCAGGCTGACCAGGCCCGCCCTGCGGCCCTGCGTGATCGCGCGGGAGGCGAGGTAGACCATGTTCGGTCCCGGGGTCAGGGCCATGCCCAGCTCGAGCAGGGCCACCCCCGCCACCGCGGTCAGAGTGATCATCGGCCGGCCTCCCGGTCGCTCCTGAGATACCTGATGCCTCAGAGTATTGGGAACCGCTCGGGAACGCGGTCCTCGTTCGGTTGCCGGGGTGGGCGCGCGTCACGCCATGGATCCGCCCGGCGATGCGGCGCGTCCGTCGTCCTTGTGATCCTCGGGACTGCGCACGGAGGGACCGCATTAGTCGGGTCTGGCGTGTGGGCGGAGGTTGGGGGACGTTGGGGGTATGTGGTCTCGACTGTTCATTTCCGCACTGACGGTTGGGCTCCTCGTGCCGCTTGGGGGGTCGGCGCAGGGCGCTGTGCATGATGAGAGGGGGCGGCTGCCGGACCGGGTTGCGCTTCCGGACGGGTTCCAGCCCGAGGGCATCGCCATCGGGCCGGGGCCTGTGGCGTTCTTCGGGTCGCGGGCGACCGGGGCCGTTTACCGCGCTGATCTGCGCACCGGGAAGGGGAAGGTCATCAGCCCGGGGCCGGGTACGCCGTCGCTCGGCATGAAGACGTGGGGGCGGAGGCTGTTCATCGCCGGCGGGACGGGCGGGGACGCGCGGGTCGTGGATACGCGGACGGGGCGTGTCCTGAAGTCATACGCGCTTACTGAGAAGCCGGCGTTCGTGAACGACGTTGTGCTTACTCGGCACGGTGCGTGGTTCACCGATTCGACCAATCCGGTGCTTTACCGGGTTCCGCTGCATGGGCATGGCAGCGTGGAGACCCTCCCGTTGAGCGGGGACATCGAGTTCGGGGACGGCATCAACGCGAACGGCATCGTGGCCTTGCGAGGAGGTCGGTCGCTTCTGGTCGTCCAGTCCAACACGGGGCGGCTGTTCAAGGTCGATGCCCGGAGCGGGGTCGCCGAGGAGGTCGACCTGCATGGTGAGTCGCTCGTGAATGGGGACGGGCTGCTCTTGGAGGGTCGAACCCTGTACGTGGTGCAGAACCGTCTCAACGCCGTCGCCGTGGTCAGGTTGGACGGGCGCGGTACCGAGGGGCGGGTCGTCAGGCGGCTGACCGATCCGCGGTTCGACATCCCGACCACCGTGGCGCGGTTCGGGCCGAAGTTGTACTTGCCGAATGCCCGGTTCAGCACGCCGCCGACTCCGGAGACGCCCTATGCCGCCATTGCGATCCGGCCCTGAGTTCGTCGTGCGCTGATAAAGACGGCGGGCGAACTGTGTGGTTCGGCGGAATCACTCAATGTGCGCGTTCGGCGATAATCCGTCCGTGCCCATCCGTACCGGTCCCCCGCTGAACGAGGACTTCCGGCTGGCCGTGGCGCTCGAGGCGCGGCGGCCGGACGCGGTCGGCCAGGTCTACAACGTGTACGGGCCCGAGCTGGTCGAGTACGCCGCGGGGCTGCTCGGCGACCATGACGCGGCGGTGGAGGCGGTCCGGGCCGCGTTGTCGGGGCTGCCGGACGAGGGCGCGGACGCGGGGACGTTCCGGGACCGGCTGTACGAGCTGGTGCGCGACGAGTGCCGGGAGCCGCCGGTGCGGCTGCACCGGTGGCTGGTGGTCATCGGGGTCGCGGCGGGGGTCGTGCTGACCGCCGGGATGCTCGTGCTGTTCGAGTCGACGGACGGGGACGAGGCGTCGCCGCCCGCGGCGCCGCCGGTGACGATGGCCACGCCTGAGGCGCCGAGTCCTTCGCCGACGCCGTCCCGGGAGGAGCAGAAGGCGAAGGTTCCCGCCAAGGACGACAAGCCCGCGAAGGCGCCCGCCGGGCCCGGGCGGCTGTCGGTCGATGACGGTGACTGCCGTGGAGTGCGGGCCGTGGGGCTGCCGACGCGGTGCCGGATCCGGCTGACGGCGCGGGGCGGGGCGGTGAAGTGGTCGGTGTCCTCGGTCCGGTCGGGGGACGCGCGCATCAGCGCGGACGGGAGCGGCAGGCTGGCGGCGGGGCGTTCGGCGTCGGTGGCGGTGACGGTGCGTCCGAAGGTGCTGTGCTTCCTGGACGGAAGCGGCAGCGGGACGGTGTCGTTCGCGCCGGGCGGCACCGCGACCGTCACCTACACCTGCTGGCGGCGCTGAATACTTACCGCCGTTTAACCTCCGGCCGGTCATGCTCGGCGGCATGCGCGTACTGATCGTCGAGGACGAGCGGGTGCTGGCGGACACGATCGCCGAGGGGCTCCGGGAGGAGGCCATCGCCGTCGACGTGGCGTACGACGGCGATGCGGCGCTGGAGCTGGCCTCGTACAACGAGTACGACGTGGTCGTCCTCGACCGGGACCTGCCGACGGTGCACGGGGACGAGGTCTGCCGGGAGCTGGTGGGGCGGCGCAGTCCCGGGCGGATCCTGATGCTGACCGCGGCGGGCGACGTCGACGACCGGGTGGACGGGCTGTCGCTCGGCGCCGACGACTACCTGCCGAAGCCGTTCGTGTTCAGCGAGCTGGTGGCGCGGGTGCGGGCGCTGGCGCGCAGGTCGGGGCCGCCGGTTCCGCCGGTGCTGGAGCGCAGGGGCGTCCGGCTGGACCCGCATCGGCGGAAGGCGGCGCGGGACGGGCGGGAGCTGCGGCTGACGAAGAAGGAGTTCGCCGTGCTGGAGGAGCTGCTGCGGGCGGAGGGCGGTGTGGTGAGCGCCGAGCGGCTGCTGGAGCGGGCGTGGGACGAGAACATCGACCCGTTCAGCAACATCGTCCGGGTGACGATGGCGACGCTGCGCCGCAAGCTCGGGCAGCCGCCGGTGATCGAGACGGTGACGGGTTCGGGGTACCGGCTGGAGGCGCGATGAGGGCGATGCCGAGGCTGAGCGTGCGGGCGCGGCTGACGCTGGTGTACGGGTCGCTGTACCTGGTGACTTCGGCGGTCCTGGTCGCGGTGACCTACGCGCTGACCGTCCGGACGATGGACAACCGCTTCACGCGGGCCGACGACCTGAGTCCCGAGATGATGACGCGGCTGCGGGACCTGGCTTTGCGGGGGAACCTGTCGTCGGAGGACGGTTTCGCGCAGCTGATGGCGCTGAGGGAGGAGGCCGACCGGCAGCTCGTCCGGCAGAAGCACGACGTGCTGGAGCAGCTGCTGCAGAGTTCGCTGCTGCTGATGCTGGTCGTCGGCGCCCTCGCCGTGGTGATCGGGTACGTGGTCGCGGGACGGATGCTGCGCCCGCTGCACAGGGTGACCGCGACGGCCCGGCGGCTGTCGGAGAGCAATCTGCACGAGCGGATCGCGCTGGAGGGCCCGCAGGACGAGATCAAGGATCTGGCCGACACGTTCGACCGGATGCTGGACCGGCTGAACCGGGCGTTCGACACTCAGCGCCGGTTCGTCGCGAACGCCTCGCACGAGCTGCGCACGCCGCTGACGATCAACCGGACGGTCCTGGAGGTGGCGCTGGCCAGCCGGAAGAACCCGCCGGAGACCAAGGCGCTCGCGGACGTGCTGCTCGGCAACACCGCCCGGCACGAGCGGCTGATCGACGGACTGCTGACGCTCGCCAGATCGGAGCGCGATCTCGGGACGCGGGTCGAGACGCCGCTGCCGGACGTGATCCGCAGCGCACTCGACCAGCTCGGTGATCAGGCCGCGGACGTCGACGTCGAGGCCCGGCTCGCGCCCGCCGTCGTCACCGGTGATCCCGTCCTGCTGGAGCGCTGCGCGGTGAACCTGCTGGAGAACGCCGTGAAGTACAACGTGCGGGAGGGGCGGGTGTGGGTGCGCACCGGTGTCCGGGGCGGCGAGGCGTTCCTGCGGGTCGTCAACACGGGGCGGCCCGTACCGTCCTACGAGACCGGGACGCTCTTCGAGCCGTTCCGGCGGCTGCGCGCCGACCGGACGGGCTCGAAGGACGGTGCGGGTCTCGGGCTGTCGATCGTCCGGGCGGTGGTGTGCGCGCACGGCGGCACGGTCGAGGCGGTCCCGCGGCCGGGCGGCGGCCTGTCCGTCACGGTCGTTCTGCCGCTCTCCGCGGAGCCCGCGCTGGAGGCCGCCGCGACCTAGCCCGCGTGGCCGGCCTGCTCGGCGCCCAGGGGCGGCCAGTCGACGCGTCCCTCGGGCC
Organism: Spirillospora sp. NPDC048819; assembly: GCF_040650055.1. Classification (NCBI taxonomy): domain Bacteria; kingdom Bacillati; phylum Actinomycetota; class Actinomycetes; order Streptosporangiales; family Thermomonosporaceae; genus Spirillospora; species Spirillospora sp. NPDC048819. The sequence continues at coordinate 72,863 of NZ_JBEZGN010000020.1, forward strand.
GCGGCCGGCCGGGGCGGGCGGTGAGCCAGCGGTGCACGACCTTGCCGGTGGCGTTGCGCGGCAGCTCGGCGATGAAGTGCACGTCGCGGGGCACCGCGTACCGGGCGACCTGCTCGTGCACGTAGTCGCGGACGGCGTCCGCGTCCAGCCGGGCCCCGGGCCGCAGGACGACGTAGGCGGCGAGCCGCTGCCCCCATTCGTCGTCGGGGACGCCGACGACGGCGACCTCGCCGATCTCCGGGAGCCGCAGCAGCGCGTCCTCCACGTCGCGCGGGACGACGTTCTCGCCGCCCGACACGACCAGGCCGTCGCCGCGGCCGTCGACGAACAGCAGCCCGCGGTGGTCGACGTGGCCGAAGTCGCCGGTGGCGAGCATCCCGTCGCGGACCTCCATCGGCTCGCCGGCGGTGTAGCCCTCGAACAGCAGCTCGTTCGCGGCGTAGATCTGCCCGATGGTGGAGCGGCCGAGCCTGGCGCCCTCGGTGTCGAGGATGGCGAGCGAGGTGTTGCGCGGCGGGCGTCCGGCGGTGCGGGGGTCGATCCGCAGGTCGCGCGGGGTGGCGATGGACACCCAGGACACCTCGGTGGAGCCGTAGACGTTGTAGAGCCGGTCGCCGAACACGTCCATGAACCGGGTGGCGAGGTCGCCGGGCAGCGCGGCGCCGCTGATCGCCACGATCCGCAGCGAGGACGTGTCGTAGACGGCGCGGGCCCCGGCGGGCAGTTCGAGGATCCGCTGGAGCATCACCGGGACGGCGAACACGGTGGTGTCGCGGTGGGAGGCGACGGCGCGCAGGGTCTGCTCGGGGTCGAACCGGCGGTGCAGGACGACCGGGGCCCGCAGCGCCCACGCCATCTGCAGGGCGGCGTACCCCCAGGTGTGGAACAGCGGCGCCTCGATGATCATCGTCTGCCGGGCGCGCAGCGGGATCCGGGACGTCATCGACGCCAGCGGCCACAGTCCGGGGCGGGGTGGGCGGCGGGCGCCCTTCGGGCGTCCGGTGGTGCCGGAGCTCAGCATGATCGTGCGGCTCTGGATCTGCGGCGGCCGGGCCGCCGCGGCGTCGGACGCGGGCACCGAGGCGATGATCTCCCCGATGCTCGGGCCCTTCTCCGCCGGGGCGGGCGGAGCGGGCGGGGCGGGCGGGGCGGGCTCGGGGCGCGGCGGGGGCGCCAGCGTCGCGGCGGGGACGGGCGCGGACAGCGGCATCCCGCGCGCCGGGCCGGGGCGCCGGTCGGCCCACAGGACGGTGCGGCGCAGCGCGATGGGAACGGTCCGCAGCAGCGGCGCGAACTCGGCGTCGGCGACGATCAGGGCGGGGCGCAGCTCGCCGAGCACGGCGCGGAGCTGGCCCGTTCCGAAACCGGTGTTGAGCAGGACGACCTCGGCGCCGCGCCGGCTGCACGCGACGAGCGTCAGGGCCATGCCGCGGTGGTTGCGGCACAGCACCCCGACTCGGGGGCGGGGGCCGTGCAGCGGCAGCCCGGCGGCGAGCCGCGCGCCGCGCTCGTCGAGTTCGGCGAACGTGAGGACGCCCTCGTCGTCGATCAGCGCGGGCCGGGACGGGGAGCGGGCGGCGGACGCGGCGACGAGCCCGGCGAGCGTGGTGCCCCAGCGGCGCAGCGTGCCGACCTGCCGGATCATGCGGCGGGGGCCGCCGGCGAACAGCAGGCCGGTGCGGAGCAGGAGCGCGGTGAGGTCGCGGATATGCCCGATCCGCCGGCGTAACCCGGGCCGGTATACGGGCCTCGCGTGCGTCACCGTGCCCTCCTCCGGTGATTTCGAGCCACGTTACCCACCTGCCACCGGCCGGACAAGGGCGCCGGACCTCCCGCCTCCGTCAGTGGTTACTGACGAGTAGCATTTGTGATTACCGGCGAGTAGCATCGCCGTCGCGGGCACTCGTGCCGCCGGGAACAGGCAGGGGCGGCACGAGGCCCGACACCTTCACCCGAGCCCCCACCGCAGGGAGGACGACCCCGTGCCTCGCACCGCACGCGACGTCGTGTTCGTCGACGGCGTACGCACGCCGTTCGGCAAGGCCGGCCCCAAGGGCCTGTACGCGGACACCCGCGCCGACGACCTCGTCGTCCGCGCCATCCGCGAGCTGATGCGCCGCAACCCGTCCCTCCCGCCCGAGCGGGTGGACGAGGTCGCCATCGCCGCCACCACCCAGACCGGTGACCAGGGCCTGACCATCGGGCGGTCCGCCGCCGTGCTGGCCGGGCTGCCGAAGAGCGTCCCCGGGTACGCCGTCGACCGCATGTGCGCGGGCGCGATGACCGCCGTGACCACGTCCGGCGCCGGCATCTCGTTCGGCTCCTACGACGTCGTCATCGCGGGCGGCGTCGAGCACATGGGGCGCCACCCGATGGGCGAGGGCGTCGACCCGAACCCGCGGTTCCTCGCCGACCGGCTCGTCGACCCGTCCGCGCTGGTCATGGGCTCCACCGCCGAGAACCTGCACGACAGGTTCCCCGGCATCACCAAGGACCGCGCGGACGCCTACGCCGTCCGCAGCCAGCAGAAGGTCGCCGCCGCCTACGCGGCCGGCAAGATCCAGCCGGACCTGGCGCCGACCGCGATCCGCTCTGCCGAGAAGGGCTGGGGGCTCGCCACCGAGGACGAGCCGCCGCGTCCCGGCACGACGCTGGACGACCTGGCCAGGCTGAAGACCCCGTTCCGCGTGCACGGCAACGTCACGCCGGGCAACGCCGCCGGACTCAACGACGGCGCCACCGCGTGCCTGCTGGCCGCCGAGGACGTGGCCCGCGAACTCGGGCTCACCCCGAGGATGCGGCTCGCCGACTTCTCCTTCGCCGGCGTGGAACCGGAGGTCATGGGCGTCGGGCCCGTCCCGGCCACCGAGCGGCTCCTCGCCCGCAACGCGCTGACCATGGACGACATCGGCCTCATCGAGATCAACGAGGCGTTCGCGGTGCAGGTGCTGGCGTTCCTGGAGCACTTCAAGATCGCCGACGACGACGCGCGGGTGAACCCGTGGGGCGGCGCGATCGCCCTCGGGCACCCGCTCGCCTCGTCCGGCGTGCGGCTGATGAACCAGCTGTCCCGCCTGTTCGAGGAGCGCCCCGGCGTCCGGTACGGACTGACCACGATGTGCGTGGGCATGGGCATGGGCGGAACCGTGCTCTGGGAGAACGCTAACTGGGAGGAGACGAAGTGAGCAGTCTCGCGGGACTCTTCGCGGACGAGGTCGTCACGCACGCGTACGTCAGGGACGTCACTCTCCCCCACGGCGCGGGCACCCTCGCCCTCATCACACTCGACAACGGACACGACCACACCAAGCCCAGCACCTTCGGCCCGAACGGCCTCGCCGAGCTGAACACCGCCATCGACACCGTCGCCGCGCGCGACGACATCGTCGCCGTCGGCGTCACCGGCAAGCCGTTCGTCTTCGCGGTCGGCGCCGACCTCAACGGCGTCCCGCTGATCGGGACCCGCGCGGACGCGCACGCCATCGCCAAACTGGGCCACGACGTGTTCCGGCGGCTCGGCGAACTGGGCGTGCCGTCGTTCGCCTACTACAACGGCGCGGCGATGGGCGGCGGCGTCGAGATCGGCCTGCACTGCACGTACCGGACGATCTCATCGGGCGTCCCGGCGTTCGCGCTGCCCGAGACGTTCCTCGGGCTCGTGCCAGGCTGGGGCGGGACGTATCTGCTGCCGAGGCTGATCGGCGCGGAGAAGGCGCTCAAGGTCGTCATCGACAACCCCCTCGCCCAGAACCGCACGCTGAAGGGCGGGCAGGCGTACGAGCTGGGCATCGCCGACGCGATCTTCGACTCGGCCGACTTCCTCGAGGAGTCGCTCTCCTGGACGGCCCGCGTCCTGAACGGCGAGATCACCGTCCGGCGGCCCGAGGTCGACACGGGCAAGGCGTGGGACGACGCGGTCGCGATGGCCCGCTGGAACCTGGACGGCAAGCTGCACGGCGCCGCCCCGTCCTACACCCGTGCCCTGGATCTGATCGCCGCGGCCAAGGACCGCACCCGCGACGAGGGCTTCGAGGCAGAAGATGAAGCACTGGGCTCCCTCATCATGAGCGACGAGCTGCGCGCCGGCCTGTACGCGTTCGACCTCACCCAGAAGCGCGCGAGGAAGCCCGCCGGGGCGCCCGACGCGTCCCTGGCCCGCAAGGTGACCAAGGTCGGCGTCGTCGGCGCGGGACTGATGGCCTCGCAGCTCGCGCTGCTGTTCGCGCGCCGCCTGGAGGTGCCGGTCGTGCTGACCGACCTCGACCGGGAGCGCCTCGACAAGGGCGTCGGCTACGCGCACGGCGAGATCGACAAGCTGCTCGGCAAGGGACGGGTGTCCCCCGACAAGGCCAACCGGCTCAAGTCGCTGATCAGCGGCTCGCTCGGCAAGGAGGCGTTCGCCGACGCCGACTTCGTCATCGAGGCCGTGTTCGAGGAGATGTCGGTCAAGAAGAAGGTGTTCGCCGAGGTGGAGGAGCACGTCTCGGCCGAGTGCGTCCTCGCGACCAACACCTCGTCGCTGTCGGTCGGCGAGATGGCGTCCGGGCTGCGGCACCCCGAGCGGGTCGTCGGCTTCCACTTCTTCAACCCCGTCGCGGTATTGCCGCTGCTGGAGATCGTCCGGGGCGAGCGCACCGGCGACGCGGCGCTGGCCACCGCGTTCGCGACCGGCAAGGCGCTGAAGAAGTCGTGCGTGCTGGTCGAGGACGCCCCGGCGTTCGTCGTCAACCGCGTCCTGCTGCGGCTGCTCGCCGAGATCGTCCAGACGGTGGACGAGGGCACGCCGATCGAGGTGGCCGAGCGCTCCGCGGCCCCGCTGGGCCTGCCGATGCCGCCGTTCGTGCTGATGGGCCTCGTCGGGCCCGCGATCGCGCTGCACGTGAACGAGACGCTGCACGAGGCGTTCCCGGACCGGTTCCCGCTGTCGGACAACCTGGCGAAGCTGGTCGCGTCCGGCAAGTCCGGCGTGTACCTGCCGGACTTCTCCGTCGACCCGGAGGTCGTGGAGATCTTCGCCGGGGGCACGAACCCGTCGACCGAGGAGCAGGTCCTCGACCGGGCGCTCACCGCGCTCGCCGACGAGATCCGCATCATGCTGGACGAGGGCGTCGTCGCGGCCCCGCAGGACATCGACCTGTGCATGATCCTCGGCGCCGGCTGGCCGTTCCACCTCGGCGGCATCACCCCGTATCTCGACCGGTCGGGCGTCGCCGGGAAGGTGACGGGTCGCCGCTTCCTGGATCCCGGCATGGCGTCCCTCCCCGCCTAGTCCCGCCGCCCGGTCCGGCCACCCCGTCCGGCCGCCCGGTCCCGTCCGGCCGCCCGGTCCCCCGCCGCTCCCGAACCGGAGCGAGGGCGTCTCGAACGCGAATCGAGACGCCCCCGCTCCGGCGTTCCCGCACTTCACGGGCGCATCCAGGTTTCACCCGCCATAAGTCGCGCACATACGGGCATACGACCGACGGCCGTGTCGATCACCCGGGAGGCGGAGGGGCAACGATGAACCTGCTGCGCACGAAGTCGGTCGAACAGTCGATCCGCGACACCGAGGAACCCGCGCACCGGCTCCGGCGCGCGCTGTCGGCGCTGGACCTGACCGTGTTCGGGATCGGCGTGATCATCGGGACCGGCATCTTCGTGCTGACCGGCCAGGTCGCCCGCGACAACGCGGGGCCCGCGGTCGCGCTGTCGTTCATCCTCGCCGCCGTGGTGTGCGGGCTGGCGGCGCTGTGCTACGCCGAGTTCGCCTCCACCGTCCCCGTCGCAGGGTCCGCCTACACCTTCTCCTACGCGACGCTCGGCGAGTTCCCCGCGTGGGTCATCGGCTGGGACCTCATCCTGGAGATGGCGCTCGGAGCGGCGGTCGTCGCGGTCGGCTGGTCCGGCTACTTCGCCTCACTGCTGGACGACATCGGCGTCACGCTGCCGACAACCATCGCCGATCCGCCGGGCGAGGGCGGGACGGTCAACGTCCCGGCGATCGTGCTCGTGCTGCTGGTGACCGCGCTGCTCGTGCTCGGCATCAAGATCTCCTCGCGGGTCAACGCCGTGGTCGTGGCGATCAAGGTGTCGGTGGTGCTGCTGGTGATCTTCGCGGGGCTGTTCTTCGTCAAGGGCCGCAACTACGACCCGTTCATCCCGCCCTCGGCGTCGACCCCGGAGGTCGCCGGGCTCGACGCGCCGCTGATGCAGGTGCTGTTCGGCGTCACGCCCGTCGCCTTCGGCTGGCTCGGCATCTTCTCCGCCCTCGCGATCGTGTTCTTCGCCTACATCGGGTTCGACATCGTCGCTACCGCCGCCGAGGAGGCCCGCCGCCCGCAGCGGGACCTGCCGATCGGCCTCATCGGCTCCCTCGTCGTCACGGCGATCCTGTACGCGGCGGTGTCGACCGTCGTCGTCGGCATGCAGAACTACAGGGAACTGAGCACCGACGCACCGCTCGCGGACGCGTTCAAGGCCGTCGGGCATCCCGTTTTCGCCACCATCATCGACGTCGGCGCCGTCATCGGCCTCACCACCGTCGTGCTGATCCTGCTGCTCGGGATGAGCCGGATCTTCTTCGCGATGGGCCGGGACGGCCTCATGCCCCGCTGGCTGTCGGTCGTCCACCCGCGCTTCGGCACCCCCTACCGGTCGACCGTCATCATGGGCCTGATCGTCGCGGCGCTCGCGGGGTTCATCCCGCTGGCCGAACTCGCCACCCTGGTCAACATCGGCACGCTGTTCGCGTTCGTCGTCGTCTCCCTCGCCGTGGTGATCCTGCGCCGCACCCGCCCCGACCTGCCGCGCGCGTTCCGCACGCCGCTGGTGCCGCTCGTCCCCATCCTGTCCGTGCTGGCCTGCCTGTTCGTGATGATCAACCTGCCGGTGGAGACCTGGCTGCGGTTCGTGGTGTGGATGGGCATCGGCATCGTCATCTACGCCGCCTACGGCTACCGGAACAGCCGCCTGCAGCGCGCCCACGCCGAGGCGCCCTCCGGAAAGTAGGCCGCCTTTCCGGAAGCGGCGATGAGCGGGACCCGTCCGTCATACGATCTTGGACGACCGGGACCGGCGACCAGCATGGACGGTGACAAGGCGCATGACCGACGACACCACCACCCCCTCCTCCGCCGCGGGCGGGCCCCCGCCCTCCGACCGGATCGACTCCACCCGGCCGCACTCGGCCCGCGTCTGGGACTACTGGCTCGGCGGCAAGGACAACTACGAGGTCGACCGGGAACTCGGCGAGCAGATCGCCCAGGCGAACCCGCACGTCGTCGCCATGGTCCGCGCCGACCGGACGTTCATGCGCCGCTCGGTGGCCTTCCTCGCCGAGCAGGGCGTACGCCAGTTCCTCGACATCGGCACCGGGCTGCCGACCGAGCCGAACGTGCACCAGGTCGCCCAGGCCATCGCCCCCGACACCCGCGTCGTGTACGTCGACCACGACCCCGTCGTCCTCGCGCACGCCCGCGCGCTGCTGAACTCCTCCCCGGCCGGCGCCACCACCTATCTGGACGCCGACCTGCGCGAGCCGGGCCGGATCCTCGCCGAGGCGTCCGCCACCCTGGACCTGGACCGGCCGGTCGGCATCACGCTGATGAGCCTGATGCACTTCGTGACCGACTTCGGCGACGCGCGCGCCATCCTGTGGCGGCTGCTGGACGCCGTCCCGTCCGGGAGCTGGCTGGCCTTCACCCACGCCACCGCCGAACTCGGCGGGCCGCAGGTCCGGGAGGCGTTCCGGACGTGGAACGAGAACGCCGTCCAGAAAGCGCAGCCCCGCGACCGCGACGAGGTCGCGGCCCTCATCGACGGGCTGGAGCCGGTGGACCCCGGGCTCGTCTCCCCGCCCCAGTGGCGGCCGGACGGGAACGACGGCGCGGAACCGCGAGAGGTGCCGATGTGGGCGGCGGTCGCCCGCAAACCCTGACGCAGGGGCCGACCAGGCACGGAAGGGGTGCGTGAGGGGGGTCACTGTGTCATTTTGTCCGTAGGGTGGGCACAATGGCCCGCATGGCTTCTCCACCACTCGTCGCGGTGATCGGCTCCGGACCGGCGGGAATCTACGCCGCCGAGGCCCTCGTCAAGCAGACCGACGGCAACGTCCGCGTGGACGTGTTCGACCGGCTGCCGACGCCGTACGGGCTGGTGCGCTACGGCGTCGCACCCGACCACAAGTCGATCAAGTCGATCGCCAAGTACCTGCAGAAGGTCCTGGAGAACCCCGCCGTCCGGTTCTTCGGCTGCGTGGAGCTGGGCAGCGACGTCACCCGCTCCGACCTGCTCGACTGCTACGACGCCGTCGTCTACTCCACCGGTGCGATGGTCGACCGGCACATGCGCGTCCCGGGCGAGGATCTGCCCGGCAGCATCGCCGCGACCGACTTCGTCAACTGGTACTGCGGGCACCCCGACGCCGCCGACCACACCTTCGACCTGTCGGTCGAGGAGGTCGCCGTCATCGGCGTCGGGAACGTGGCCGTCGACGTCGTCCGGATCCTCGCCAAGACGGCGGACGAGCTGCGTGAGACCGACGTCCCCGAGCAGGTCATCGAGGCGCTGTCGCACAGCCGCGTCAAGCGCGTCCACATGATCGGGCGGCGCGGCCCGGCGCAGGCGAAGTTCACCACCAAGGAGGCCCGCGAGCTGGGCGAGCTTCCGAACGCGAGCATCCACGTCAGCCCCGAGGACATGGACCTCGACCCCGCGAGCGCCGAGCTGGCCGAGAGCGACCGGAAGGTCCGCGGCAACATCAAGGCGCTGGAGGCGTGGACGGGCGAACCGGCCGCCGGGCGCGCCCGCCACATCGACGTCCGGTTCTGGCGCGCCCCCGCCGAGATCATCGGCACCGACCGCGTCGAGGGCCTCCGGCTGGAGAAGACCCGCCTGGACGAGACGGGCCGCGTCACCGGCACCGGCGAGTTCGAGACGCTCCCCGTCGGCCTGGTGCTGCGCTCGGTCGGCTACCAGAGCGTCCCCCTCGACGGCGTCCCGTTCGACGAGCGCTCCTACACCGTGCCGAACGAGGGCGGCCGCATCACCGGCCCGGACGGCGCCCCCGTGCCCCGCGAGTACGTCGCCGGCTGGATCAAGCGCGGCCCGTCCGGCGTCGTCGGCACCAACAAGTCCGACGCCGCGGAGACCGTCCGCAACCTCCTGGAGGACCTCGCCGGGTCGGACACGACGCCCAAGCGCACCATCGAGGAACTGCTGGAGTCGCGCGGCCTGCCCGTCGTCACCTACGACGACTGGCTCAAGCTCGACGCCGCCGAGATCGCCCTCGCCGAGGCCCTCGAACGCGGCGAACGCGTCAAGCTCGCCCGCTGGGAAGCGATGACGTCCGCCTGCCGCGGCCGGGAGTAACTCACCTCCGCGAGAAGATCCCGCGCGGAAGGTAGTGACGGACCTATGGCCTGAGCGCTACGGTGCGGCCTGTGACCGGCGGTCCAGAACTGTACGGGTTCCCCCCACCCGAGACCGTCCCCGACCTCAGGTGGCTGGGCCCCGACTACGTGTCCGTGCTCGTGTACGACCTGACGCAGGGACTACTGCGCCAGGATCCGCGCACGTCCGTGATGGGCGTGCGGTGCGAGGGCGAGCCCCGGCTCGACCCCTCGGTCGACCCGGCGGGCGTCATCCGCGCGCATGACGCCTGCTTCCCGCTGCAGGTCTTCGTACAGGACGGCGCCGGGCGCCCCTGGCGCCTGCGTGGGCGATGGACGTACTCGGGCCGCGAACTCGGCACGGCCGCCGCGTCCATCACCCACTTCTGGCACCTGCTGTCGGCGGAAGGGGTCTAGCCGAGGCCGGGACCCGGCCCCGGCTCCGGCGTCTAGTCCCAGTCGGAGGTCTCCCGGTCCGACGCCGAGGGCTCGTGCGCCTCCGGCGAGGTGATCCGGGCGATGTGCTCGGTGATGTCGCGGGCCAGGGCCTGCGGCGTGAGGCCGATGTCGGTGAGGATCTCCCCGCGCGCGGCGTGGTCGAGGAACTCCTGCGGTATGCCGAACGTGCGGATCGGGGCGTCGACCCCCGTGTCGCGCAGGAGGCGGGCGACCGCGTCGCCGACGGCGCCGGTCCGGCCGTTGTCCTCGGCGACGGCGACGAGGGCGTGCTCGCGGGCGAGGTCCGGCAGCGCCGGGTCGAGCGGCTTCACCCACCGCGGGTCGACGACGGTGACGCCGATGCCCTGCGCGGCGACCAGCTCGGCCGCCTCGACCGCGGGCGCCGCCATCGACCCGGCCGCGACCAGCAGGACGCGGGTGCCGTTGGAGCCGTCGTGGCGGGCCAGGACGTCCATCTCCCCGGCCTTGCCGATCGCCTCGATGTCCTCGGCGGCGGGGCCCTTGGGGTAGCGGATCGCGGTCGGGCCGTCCGAGACGGCCACGCACTCGCGCAGCAGCTCCCGCAGCCGGGCGCCGTCGCGCGGCACGGCGACGCGCATCCCCGGCACGAGCTGGAGGATCGACATGTCCCACATGCCGTTGTGGCTGGCGCCGTCGTCGCCGGTCACCCCGGAGCGGTCCAAGGCGAACGTGACGGGCTGCCTGTGCAGCGCCGCGTCCATCAGGACCTGGTCGAACGCGCGGTTCAGGAACGTCGCGTACACCGCCACGACCGGGTGCAGGCCGCCCATCGCGAGCCCGGTGGCGGACGTGACGGCGTGCTGCTCGGCTATGCCGACGTCGAAGATGCGATCGGGGAACGCCTCGGCGAACGGGGCCAGCCCGACCGGGTAGAGCATCGCGGCGGTGATGCCGACCACGTCGCGGCGCTCACGCCCGATCGCGACCATCTCCTCGCCGAAGATCTTCGTCCAGGCGGGGCCGCCCTTCTTGCGCACGAACGCCCCGGTGGCGGGGTCGAACGCGCCGCCGCCGTGCATGCAGTCCTCGGTGTCGTTCTCCGCGGGCGCGTAGCCGCGTCCCTTGGTGGTGATGCAGTGCACGATGACCGGGCGGCCGAACCCGCGGGCGCGGCGCAGCGCGCGCTCGACGGCGTCCTCGTCGTGCCCGTCGATGGGGCCGACGTACTTCATGCCGAGGTCCTCGAACATCGCCTGCGGCTGCAGGACGTCCTTGAGGCCCTTCTTGATGCCGTGCAGGGTCTCGTAGGTGATGTTCCCGACCACCGGCGCCCGCGGCACGGTCTTCTTGATGAGGTCGAGGGCGTGCTCGTAGCCCTGGGTGACGCGCAGGTCGGCGAGGTGCCGCGCGAGGCCGCCGATCGTCGGCGAGTAGGAGCGGCCGTTGTCGTTGACGACGATGATGACGGGACGGTCGACGCCACCCGCGATATTGTTGAGCGCCTCCCAGCACATGCCGCCGGTCAGCGCGCCGTCGCCGACGACCGCGACCACGGCGCGGTCGGTCTCGCCGCGGATCTGGAACGCCTTGGCGAACCCGTCGGCGTACGACAGCGCGGTGGAGGCGTGGGAGTTCTCGATGATGTCGTGCTCGGACTCGGCGCGGCTCGGGTAGCCGGACAGGCCGCCGCGCTTGCGCAGCAGCTCGAAGTCGTGCCGGCCGGTGAGCATCTTGTGGACGTAGGCCTGGTGCCCCGTGTCGAACAGGATCTTGTCGTGCGGCGAGTCGAAGACCCGGTGCAGCGCGATCGTCAGCTCGACCGCGCCGAGGTTGGGCCCCAGATGCCCGCCGGTCTTGGAGACCGCCTGGACGAGGAACTCGCGGATCTCCTCCGCGAGCCGAGACAGTTGAGCGGCGTCCAGTCGTTTGAGGTCGTCGGGACCTGTGATCGACTCCAGCAGGCTCACTCGTTTCAACTCCTCCGTCGGGGATCGGGTCTCCCCTGGCTCTGGCGCCGTTCCGAGTTTAATCCCGGTTCGCCCGCGACATGCCGAAGGCCACCTGCCCGGCGGGTGCGAAACGGCTGACCCAGGGTGAAACGACTGACCGTACCGGTGGGGATGGGGTAGGAACAGAGCATGGGCGTCGAAGAGATTGTGCTGCTCAACGCGGAAGACGAGGCCGTCGGGACCGCACCGAAGAGCGCGAGCCATCATGAGGACACGCCGTACCACCTGGCTTTTTCATGCTATGTGGTGGATACGGAGGGTCGCGTCCTGATCACTCAGCGCGCCCTGGGCAAGCGGACGTTCCCCGGCGTCTGGACGGGAAGCTGCTGCGGCCATCCCGGCCCGGGCGAGGGGCTGCGCGACGCGGTGCTCCGGCGACTGCGGGACGAGCTGGGCATTCCGGACGCGTCGTTCACGTCCGTCCTGCCCGGGTTCCAGTACCGGGCCGTCGCCGAGGACGGGACCGTCGAGCACGAGCGCTGCCCCGTCGTGCGCGCCACCGTGCCGGCGGACGGCGCGGCCGTCCACCCGAACCCGGAGGAGGTGGAGCGGGCCGAGTGGTGGACGTGGGAGCGCTGCCTGGACCTCGCCGGGCGTCCCGAGTCCTCACCGTGGTACCGGCTCCAGCTCGCCGAACTCGCGCCCCTCGGCGCGCCGCTGGACTGGCCGGACGCCGGCCGCCGGGACCTGCCGCCGGCGCTCGGCTGGTAGCCGCGCGGGCGATCCGGCGACCGGGCGGGAACGACCCGCGGAGAACACGGCCGGGGCGAGCCGTTCGCCCCGGCCTGTGACTCGCATCACCGCTTGATCACTTTTCCGTCCCCGGTGTTGACCGGTGCGCCGTCCGAACGGACGCTGGCCCGAACGGACGCTTGTTCTCCGGGGTAGGCGAAGGGACGGACGATGCGAGTACGTGCTCCCAGGCGGCGCTGGACGGTGTTCGCGGCCGTCGCGATGACCGGTGTCCTCGCGATGTCGGGCTGCGGCGCGAACGAGGACGAGGGCTCGAACGACGACAAGTCCGAGGTCGAGGTCTTCTCGTGGTGGACCGGTCCGGGCGAGGCCGACGGCCTGAAGGCGATGCAGGCCGACTTCGAGAAGAAGAATCCCGGCACCAAGTTCGTCAACGCGGCCATCGCGGGCGGTTCGGGGACGCAGGCCAAGGCCGTCCTCGCGAGCCGGCTGCAGAACAACAAGCCGCCGGACTCCTTCCAGGGCCACGCGGGCGCCGAGCTGCTCGACTACATCAAGGCCGGTCAGATCGAGCCGCTGGACGACTTCTACGCGCAGAACGGCCTGAAGTCGGTCTACCCGAAGCAGCTTCTCGACCAGATCACCTACAAGGGCCACATCTACTCGGTTCCGGTGAACATCCACCGGTCGAACGTGCTCTGGTACAACCCGGACATCCTTGAGGAGGCCGGGGTCGCCGGGCCGCCCAAGTCGATCGCCGAGTTCATCACGGCGCTGAAGGCCGTCGACGACAAGACCGACAAGGTCCCGCTGTCGCTCGGCGCGCAGTGGACCGCCGACCACCTGCTGGAGAACGTCCTGCTCGGCAGCCTCGGCACCGACGCCTACAACGCGCTGTGGGAGCCGGGCGCCGACTGGGGCGGCGCGGCCGTCACCAAGGCGCTGAACGAGTTCGCCGAGATCATGAAGCACACGACGCTGGAGGCCGCGTCCACCGACTGGCAGGGCGCCGCGAAGGCCGTCGTGGACGACAAGGCCGCGTTCAACATCATGGGCGACTGGGCGTACGGCTACTTCACCGGCGCCGCGCCCAACGGCCTCGGCAAGAAGCTCGACACCGACTTCAAGTACGCGCCGGCGCCCGGCACCGAGGGCACCTACATGTGGCTGTCGGACAGCTTCACCCTGCCCAAGGGCGCGCCGCACCGCGGCGGGGCGATCGCGTGGCTGAAGGAGGTGTCCAGCAAGGAGGGACAGGACCTCTTCAACCCGAAGAAGGGCTCCATCCCCGCCCGCACGGACGGCGACAAGAGCCTCTACACCGGCTACCTGCAGTACGCGCTGGAGCGGTGGACCAGCCCCGACATCAAGCTCGCGGGCTCGTTCTGGCACGGCGTGACCGCGAACAACAAGTGGCACACCGACATCGACACCGCGGTGGGCCTCTTCCTCCAGGACAAGGACGTGGCCAAACTCCAGGAGGGCCTGGTGAACGCGGCCAAGAACAGCGGCCAGTGAGGCTTCGCCGTAGCCGGAAGTGGCTGCCGGGGCTGCTGCTGGTCTCGCCGTCCATCGTCGCGATCGGCCTGTTCGTCTACGGCCTCATCTTCTGGAACACGCGGGTCGCGCTGAGCGGCAAGCACGACGAGGTCTCCGAGTACGGGTTCGACAAGGGCAAGAACTTCGTCGACCTGTGGGACCAGCCGAGCTGGCCGGGCGCCGTGCGCAACGCACTGGTGTTCACGGCCGTGTTCGTCGTCGGCGCCTTGCTGCTCGGCGCGTTCCTCGCGTTCCTGATGGACAAGGGCATCCGCGGCGAGGCGTCGTTCCGCATCATCTACCTGTTCCCCATGGCGGTGTCGTTCATCGCCACGGGCGTGGTGTGGCGCTGGCTGATGAACCCGGCGCCGCCGCAGCGCGCGGTCGGCCTCAACCAGCTGTTCGACAAGCTCCATCTGGGGGCGCTGGCGAACAACTGGTGGCAGAACCCGGACTGGGGCATGGCGGCGATGGCGCTCCCGGCGATCTGGCAGATGTCCGGATATGTCATGGCGTTGTATCTGGCCGGTTTCCGCAGCGTCCCCGAGGATCTGCGCGAGGCGGCGCGGGTGGACGGCGCGTCCGAGTGGAAGGTGTACCGGTACGTGGTGTTCCCGCAGCTCCGCCCGGTGACGCTGTCCGCGCTGATCATCCTCGGGCACATCTCGCTCAAGGTGTTCGACCTGATCATGGCGATCGCCGGCAAGCAGATCATCACCTATGTCCCCGCCATCGCCACCTACGTCGAGATCTTCGACCGGCACGACCCCGCCAACGGCGCCACCATCGCCACGTACATGCTCGTCGCGGTGGCCGTCCTGGTCATCCCGTACCTGGTCTGGTCGGTGCGCGGGGAGCGGCAGCGATGACGGCCGTCAAGGCGCCCGCGGCGCGCGGGACGTCCGGCGTCGGGCAGATCGCGAAGCTGGCCGTCCTGCTGGCGTTCGTCCTGCTGTTCCTCATCCCCGTGTACGTGCTGGTCGTCACGAGCTTCAAGCCGCTGGAGGAGGCCGACCCGAGCAGCGCGTGGAGCCTGCCGGACCAGTGGAGCACCTACGGCTGGAGCGCCGCCTGGAACGAGCTGAAGGGCGGCCTGGCGAACAGCGTCAAGATCGCCGTCTCCGGGTCGATCATCTCGGCGGTGCTCGGCTCGCTGAACGGCTACGTCCTGTCCAAGTGGCGGTTCCCCGGCGCGGACGTCGTGTTCACCCTGTTCCTGTTCGGCATGTTCATCCCGTACCAGGCCGTGATGATCCCGCTGGCCGGGCTGCTGACGGAGGTGGAGCTGTCCGGGACGATCCGCGGCCTGGTCCTCGCGCACGTCGTGTACGGCATCCCGATCTGCACGCTGATCTTCCGGAACTACTACGTGACGATCCCGGACGAGCTGATCGAGGCGTCCCGCGTCGACGGCGCCGGGATGCTCCGCACGTACTGGTCGGTCGTCCTGCCCGTCTCGGGCCCGGCGTTCGCGGTGACGCTGATCTGGCAGTTCACCTCGATGTGGAACGACTTCCTGTTCGCGGTGTTCCTCGGCGCCCCCGACAGCTGGCCGGTCACGGTCATGCTGAACAACACTGCGGGCTCGGGCGCGGTCGCCGTCCAGTACAACCAGCAGATGGCGTCGGCGCTCCTGGCGTCCCTGCCGACCCTCCTCGTCTACCTGTTGCTCGGACGATTCTTCATGCGCGGGCTGATGGCGGGGGCATTGAAGGGCTGATCCCACGAACACGTCAACCCGACCGCCTTCTCAGGCGTCACATGGATGATCGAAGGAGATCCGCATGGGAATCGAACGGTTTGCCGATGGTCCCGTGACGGACGACTACCCGTTCGCCTCCCCCGTTGGCATATCCGCTGGGATGCGCCTAGCCTCTCGGGCATCGTCGCTCGGCGCACCGGCGTCCCGCCGCGGCCCCGGCGATCCCGAGGCGACGGAGACCGGGCGAGCACTGGAGGTGACCGCGTGCAGGCGATGAGTGTTCAGCAGCCCTGGGCGTTCGCGATAGCGCGTGGCGGCAAGACCGTCTCGAACCAGGGCCTGCCGACCGCCTACCGCGGCCCGGTGCTCATCCACGCCTCCATGCGCGTCGACCTGAAGGCGTGCGACTCCCCGCTCATCCAGGCCGCCGGCTGGGACCCGCGCGACCCCCTCGCCACCATCGGCGCCGTCATCGCCGTCGCCGACCTCGACCACGTCTGCTCCGCGACCGTCCTGCCCGTCGAGCGGGGCTCCTGCGACTGCGGCCCCTGGTCGGACCGAGGCGCCCACCACTGGCACCTCACCGGCGTCCGCGCCCTCCCCCGCCCCATCGTCTCCCTCGGCCACCCCGGCCTCTGGCAACCAAAGCCCTCCCTCGTCACCGAGGTCACCACGATGTTCGCCACGACCGCCGCCCTCAACAACGCCACCTGAGGGTGAACGGCTCACTACGCTGAGCCTCTGTTCCATCAGGTGAACGGGGGGTTCGAAACCATGCGCGTCGTCCATGATCACGGCGGCTTCGGTCGGTACACGCTGGAGGATCTGCACACCCTGGAGGCAGACGGCGGGGGGCTTCGAACTCGAAGACGGCTGGCTGATCGAGTTGGCTCCGAGCCCACGGCACAATATTGCGGCGCGACGGATCCGGGACATCGTCACGGCGGCCGGGGCCGACTCCGAGATTTTCGTCGACGGCGGCGGCTCGTGGGAGATCAGCACACCGGCGGGCATTCGCAAACCGGACGTGTTCGTCATACCCCACGAGGTTTTGGACGCCGCGATCGTCGATCAGTTCCCAGTTGGCATTTCCGGACGGGACGTTCTCCTGATGGCCGAGGTCATCTCGCCCGGCACCAGCAGCGAACGAACCGACCGGGTCAGAAAGCCCAAGGAGTACGCGGCTCTGGGCATCCCGCAGTTCTGGATCGTCGAGTTCACTCCTCGCCCGAAGGTGCAGGTCCATGTCCTGGACGACGAGGCGCATGCTTATCGCCTGGCTCGTACGGTCCACGGCGGGGAGACGCTGGAGGTCAGCGTCTCGGCGGACAGGCCGTTCACCGTGCGGTTCGACCCGAAGACCCTGGGGGAACTTCCCCGGGACCTTACGGATCTCTGAGTGCGTCGGTGGCTTGGCGGAGGCGGGTGAACTCGGCGGTGATGCGGTCGAGCGGCCAGGACGCGTTGAGGCCGCTCGGGTTTGGCAGGACCCACACGCGTGCCGAGCCGAACGTCTCGTCCTGGGGGCCGATCTGGGTGCGGGGACGGCCGAAAGCGGTGCGGTAGGCGGTCACCCCGGCCACGGCCAGGTAGGCGGGGCGATGCCGTTCGACGAGTGCTTCGAGGCGGCGTCCGCCCTCGCGGAGTTCTTCGTCGGTCAGCTCGTCGGCGCGGGCGGTGGTGCGGCGGGCCAAGTTGGTGATGCCGAGGCCGTAGGAGGGCAGGAGGTCCTGCTCGGACGGGTCCAGCAGGCGGTCGGTGAAGCCGGAGCGGTGCAAGGCGGGCCAGAAGCGGTTGCCGGGACGCGCGAAGTGGTAACCGGTGGCCCCGGAGTAGAGGCCGGGATTGATGCCGCTGAACAGAACGCGTAGCGTCCCGCCGCCCTCGGGTAGGACGTCGGGGATGACGCGGTCGCGGGCGGCCTCCAGATCGGCCTTCGTGGGGCGCATCAGACCAGATTACGGACGATCAGCATCACCGCGGACGTGCCGACGACGATGAGGAGCGCCAGGCGGAGGCGTCCGGCGTCCAGGTAGCGGCGCAGCGGGCCGGCGGCGAGGAACCCGGCGAGGACGAACGGGAGGAGCTCCAGGCCCGCGATGACCTGCCGGGCGGGGAGCTGCCCGGCGAGGGCGAGGGTCGTGAGGGACAGCAGCGCGCCGCCGATGAAGAACAACGCCAGGGTCGCGCGGACGCGGGGGCCGCTCTCACGCTGGTACAGCAACGCGATCGGCGGGCCGCCGATGCCGGACGCGGTGCCGGTGGTTCCGGAGATGAGCCCGGCCGCGGCGAGCGTCCGCCGGTTGCGGGGAACCTCCCGAGACCAGGCCGTCGCGGCGAGGGCGGCGAGGACGACGACGCCGATCACGATGCTGAGCGTGCGGTCCGGGACGGCCGCGACCAGCCAGGCGCCGAGCGGCGTCCCGGCGAGGCGGCCGCCGAACGCCCAGCCGAGTCCCCGCAGCTCGACGTGCCTGAACTCCTGGGCGAGGGTCGCGACGGGAAGGACGAGTGCCATGACGAGGATCGACCCCGGCATCAGGGACGGGTACAGCATCGTCACGATCGGGGTCGCGACGAGCCCGACGCCGAGGCCGACGCTGCCCTGCACGATCGCGCCGGCCAGCGCGGCCAGCCCGCCGAACAGGAGAAACTCGAGATGCGGCACACCGAGGAGGCTATATCCCCATCTTTCCGGTCTGCGATCGCTCTATCACGCCGACGCCTCGGTCAGGCGCTTGAGCTGATCGTCGGTCAGGGTCGTGCGGGCGGCCTCGATGAGCGGCGGAAGCTGGTCGAGCGTCCGGGCGCTGGCGATGGGCGCGGCGACGGTCGGCTGCGCGGCGAGCCAGGCCAGGGCCACCGTCGCGACGGCGGCGCCCTGCTCCTCGGCGACGATGTCGAGCGCGGCGAGGACGTTGCGTCCGCGGTCGGTGTCCAGGTGCCGCGCCGCCTTCCCGGCGCGCACGCTGTCCACGTTGGCTGCGGGACGGTACTTGCCCGTCAGGAACCCGGACGCGAGACCGTAGTAGGGCAGTGCAGCGAGACCGTGCCGTTCGGCGATGTCGCGGCGCGGGCCCTCGTAGGTGTCGCGGGATACAAGGTTGTAGTGCGGCTGGATCGCCACATAGCGGGCCGTCCCCTCGCGCTCGCTGAACTCCAGTGATGCTTCGAGCCGGTCGAGTTCGATGTTGGACACCGCGATCTGCCGGACCTTGCCCGCGGTGACCAGCTCGTCCAGCGCCGTCATGATCTCCTCGACGGGGACGGACGGGTCGTCGAAGTGCGTGAAGTACAGGTCGATGCGATCGGTGCGGAGCCGCCTGAGAGAGTCGTCCGCGGCGGCCTTGATGTTCGCCGGGGCCAGCCCAATGCGCTCGGGATGCCTGCCGACCTTGGTCGCTATGACCATGTCGTCCCGGTTGCCGCGCGCCTGCGTCCACTCCCCGATGATCGTCTCGGACTCCCCGCCGCTGTTGCCGGGCGCGGACGCCATGTACGAGTCGGACGTGTCGATGAAGTTGCCGCCCGCCGCCGCGTAGGCGTCCAGGATCTCGAACGAAGTCTCCTTGTCCGCCGTCCACCCGAAGACGTTGCCGCCCAGGCAGAGCGGGAAAACGTCCAGGTCACCGATCCTGCTCATGTCAGCCACCCCTTGATCCAATCAGACGGTCCAGCACGGCCATTCCCATCGGCCGCCGGAACACTCCTGGCACAATGTCCGCATGGTCACGGCCTGTCTCGCCTTCGCCGCCATGGCCGCGCTGCTGACGATCACGCCGGGCGTGGACACCATGCTCGTCCTCCGCAGCACCGTGACCGGCGGGCGGCGCACTGGTCTGCTCTCCTCTGCGGGCGTGGTCACCGGCCTGATGTGCTGGGCGATGACGAGCGCGCTCGGGCTGACCGCGCTACTGGCCGCGTCCCGCGTCGCGTTCGACGTATTGCGCATCGCGGGAGCCTGCTACCTGCTGTGGCTCGGCGGCCGGGCCCTGTGGAACGCCCGGCGCGGGCGGGCGACGCGTGACGCCTCGGATTCCCGGGAGACGCGGACGTCCGGCCTCACCGCCTTCCGCACTGGCCTCACCACGAACCTGCTCAACCCCAAGGTCGGCGTCTTTTACATGAGCCTGCTGCCGCAGTTCATCCCGGAAGGCGCCTCGGTGTTCTGGACCAGCACGCTGTTCGCCGTCGTCCACGCCGCCGAGGGCCTGCTGTGGCTCGGCCTCATCGTCGTCGCGGCCGGTGCCGCACGACGCGCACTCGCCCGCCCCACCGTGAAGCGCCGCATCCAGCAGGTCACCGGCGTGGCGTTCATCGGTTTCGGCATCCGCCTGGCCGTCGACCACTGACCGCGAACGTCAACGTCTCCATGCCGCTGGACGCTCCGCAAGGAGGTGGACGGCCTGCCGTGCGGCGACGGGATCGGCGACGGCGAGCATTTCGAGCAGTCCGTCGATGTCACCGGACGAGATCAGGGTGCGGCCGGCGGCCCTCCAGATCCCCGCACGATCCCGCGTGATCACCCACTCGGGGAAGAGGTGCCGGAGCAGCAGCAGCGCGACGGGCTCGTCCATCACCGCTGTGGCGGCCCGTCCAGAAGGAAGCGGTCGACGACATGCGCGGCGTGCTTGATGTCGCCTCCGCAGAAGCACAGGAACCCGCCGCGTCCGCGCGGAGCCTCGTAGAACGCCCAGCCGCCGGGCACCGCCAGCACGCACAGGGTCACAGCGACACCGGCGCCGGAAACCAGCAGCAGCGGCGTCCTCACCGGCACGGCCTGGGGACGGTAGTTCTTCACGCACCGCCACCCGCGCCGCTCCAGCACGACCGCGATCAGGTCCAGGTAGCGAACGGCGGTGTCACGGTTTCGTTCGGTGCGCCATTTCAGGCACCGGAAGCGGATCATCCGGCGCACCTGGTAGCCCGTCAGCGAAGCGCGGCCCACGTGACCTTGCCCCCTTCGTTGAGCGGGCGGACGCCCCAGTCGTGAACCAGTTCGGCCACGAGCAGCAACCCGCGCCCGGAGATGGCGGCGTGGTCCTCCGCCTGGATGACCGGACGCCCCTCGCCCGCGTCCCACACCTCCACCACGGGCCGGCCGTCGCGCTCGTCGCGGAACACACGCACCACGATCGGCCCCTCCCCGTGCCGCCAGGCGTTGGTGACGAGCTCGCAAACGACGAGCCGCCCGACGTAGTCGTCGGTGATTCCCCACTCGGCGAACCGCTCGGCGAGAAACCGCCGCGCGAGCCGGGGAGCCTCCTCGGTCGGGTCGAGGACGAGCGGAGGCGGAACCTCTGGTGCAAGAGCTGTTGATTGCATCGGTATGACCTTCGGAACGCGTCGGATGTGCGTAACTCGCTGCACAGCGTCCACTCCGAGGCGTAGCGTTACCAGCGAAGCACCAGATCACACACGCACACCTAACGCTCGTTGGCGAGCGGCTACCGCTACTCACGCGCCGGAGGCCCAGGCATGGCGGCACGCAAACCGACACCGAAGCTCAGCGCCTTCGGGGCAGAGCTGAGACGTCTGCGGGAGGAGGCGGGAATCACGCGGACGGAACTCGCCGCACGGGTGGCGGTCACGCGGAGCTACATCTCCCAGGTCGAGTCAGGGCGCACCAAGTGCCGCAGGGATTTCGCGGAGCGGTTGGACAAGGCGCTGGACACGGGTACCGCCCTGGCCGACACGTGGGACGACCTCGTTCGCTCCAGCACCTATCCGAAGTTCTTCGCGGACTTTCCTAGAGCCGAGTCATCCGCCGTCATGCTGCGCGCCTTCGAGACCAGGCTCGTTTATGGGCTCTTCCAGACGGAGGCGTACGCGCACGTGATCTTGGAGAACGAGGAGTCCGTCCAGGAGCGGATGCGGCGGCAGAACGTCCTCACCAAGCCGAACGCTCCCGCCGTGTTCGTGGTCCTGGACGAGTCCGTTCTCTACCGCGTGGTCGGATCTCGGGAGATCATGCGGGAGCAGTTGGAGCACCTGATCGATCTGTCGGAACGGGCGAACATCACGCTCCAGATCGCCCCTATGCGTTACCACAGAGGAGCCCGGGCACCGTTCGCCATCGCCACGCAGCCCGACCGTAGCGAGGTGGTGTTCCTCGAAAACGTAGTTGGGGGCGAGACGAGTGGAGAGCCCGGAGATCTGACGGATGTGATCGATACCTTCAGTAGGCTGCAAGCGAATGCGCTTTCGCCGAGCGCATCGGTAGAGCTGATCCGGAAGGTAGTGAGTGAGCGATGGACGTGACCTGGCGCAAGTCGTCGCGCAGCGGTGAGCTCGGAGACAACTGCGTCGAACTGGCTGGACTCCCCGAAGGTGTCGGTGTCCGCGACAGCAAGGACCCGGACGGCCCCAAGCTGCTGCTGGGACGTGACGAGTTCGCAGCCCTCCTGGCCGCTGTGAAGCGCTAACACTCCACGTCGACCAGTCGGTCGACTCAACACGCCAGGACGGTGGACCACCAATGGACTGGAACGGTCTTCGCTGGCGTAAGGCCACCCGCTCGACCTCGACCGGGGGTGAATGTGTAGAACTGGCGGTTGTCCCGGAAGGAGTGGGCGTCCGCGACTCCAAGAACCCGGACGGCCCGAAGCTACTGCTGGGACACGACGAGTTCGCGGCTCCGGTAGCTGCCCTGAAGCACTAGGCCCTCCCGAGCGACAGCAGAGTCCCGCCCTGCTCAGGGGCGGGGCCTTGTCGGCATCCTGCCGTCTTCTTCGGCGCGTGGTGCTCGATGAAGTGTCCTCCCGCTGATGGGAACGACTGCGATCCCAAGGATTCGGACGACATCTGATGGACGACTGGCAGCGGCACGCGTGGGCGTTGGCCGAAACCGTGACCCATCCCGTGTCGCAGTGGCGGCCTATCGTCGCCGAAATTCCCCGGCACGTCTTCATCCCGCGCTGGTTCGCGGCCGGCGACGGCTGGGTGGCCGCCGATGGCTTGGCCGATCCACAAGCGTGGGCGCGGGTCGCCTACCGCGACCGTACGGTCGTCACCAGGATCGGAGCCGACCACGCTGATGAGGCCGAGCCCGGAATCGCCGTGCGCGGACGTCCGATGTCCTCGGCAACCACCAGGTCTCCGAACCGTGCAGCCAGCAGGGCAGCGCCGTATCCGAAGCCGTTACCTGCGTCGAGGATGTCGAGACCGTCGCCGAGCATCGCGTGCCGATACAACTGGAGCAGTAGACCGGGCAAAGTCCCCGACGAGTTCGACAGGATCGTCGGCACATTCTCCGTGCCGCACGTTCCGGCGTCCTCCGGTACGCCTCCCACACCAGACGCTTGAAAATGTCGAACGGTTTGGACCGTGACTCACTCACCGATTCCTCCCACCACGTGGTTGATCTGTGCGTAAGCCGGGATGACCCGTCCCCTTTGCTCCACTCCCATTACAGGAGCTTCATCACTACTACGAGACGGTCCGCCCCTGTGCCCTGGGCCGGTACTCGACTCCTTGCGGTTTCTGCCGCTTGGAGATCTCCCTCCACCCCACCCACAACAAGGCAGGGATTCCAGGACGACAGGTTCTCCTGTTCCATGCAAGAGCCTGAATCGCGCTCGCGCCCTCTTCACACCGGATGCCACCGGGGCAGTAAACAGGTATCCCCCGGCTCCTCCCAGGACCGCATACCTTCTCCTGGTTTCGACATCACCTTAAGCATTTCGACGCTTCAACAAGGGTTCGGTTTCACTCGCCTTCGCGATCCACACCTGACGCACTCTCGGCGCGCCTTTTCCGCAACGCTCACCACCCTGGCTCTTTACCGGCGCAGCTTGCGGTGGTTTGCAGTCTCCGCCTGCACAGCGACTGCGGAGGGCCACCCCCATCTCTCATACAGCACCGCCGACCACAGAACCCGGACCTACCCGGACCCCGCGATCAACGTTCAGGACACACGTACGCCGCCGCTTTTTCAGGAAAGCGATCTCCATCTGGAGTTCGCGGATCTCGCGTTCCTGTTCTTTGAGCCGGGCACGCTCGTCCACCGTCAGCTCGGGCTCCTCACCGGCATGCGCGCGCCGGTACGCGTTCACCCAGTTCGCCAAAGTGCCCGCGTTGATCCCGAGTTCCTTCGCCACCTGCGCGACCGGACGCGAAGTCTCGATCACCAGCTTCACTTCCTCTTCCCGGTATTCCGGGGAGAAACTCCTCTTCGGACGAGCCAAATCACTACCTTTCCGGACCACCCCATTGTAGTGGGGTCACTGTCCGGAATCCTCGGGGCGCTTCACATGGTACGTGTGGTGGTTGGCGATGGTGAGGTTGTGGACGCGCTGGTGGGGAGCGGTGCGCTGGTCGGTTGCGATGATCTGGATGTAGGTGCCGGCGCTGGTGCGGAGCCACATGCCGGACTTGAGGTCTGCGGCTTGGACCCAGGCGTTGATGTCGCCGGCGACCCAGAAGGGGTGGGTGTCAGTGGCGATGAGCACGCCGCTGTTGGCGAGTTTCGCACCAGGCAAATTAATTGGCAAATCTATGCACGCAAAATGAGCCTAGCCCCAATAGCATCCTTATTCAAGTGATCACTATCCACGCCTTTTGGATGCAACCAGATGCTAAATCGAATGCATGCCACAAAACTGCTTCCAGATTCGCCGTCGAGGGTCAGGCATTGAACGCGCCTCGCTTGGTCATCTGACACCCCAGAAAACGCTCGAATTTCTTCCGAACGTGTCACACTCGCCCTATCCAGGACAATCGATTCGTAGACCGCCTTGAGTTTCATTCCCAGGACACCGCGAAAGATCAGTTCGACGGACTCATCGCCAGGTTCTCGACTGATACTTCGGAGAGCAAGTTTAGAATGACTAACACTGTACCTCCACGGACGAAATTTCAAATCGAGGTACATGGGAAGTCCACGCACTTCCCAATTCCCAGCCTCAGGACTTGAAGGGATTCGCAACCGGATCTCCATTCCGGTAGAAGGTGACACGAGACCACGCATCTTTGTTTTTTCGAATGATATTCAACTCCCAGGCAGTGGAGTTTCCATCAAAGATGGGATCATCGATCGTCGCCCCTCTTTTTGCGAGAGCAACAGGATCGTCGATGCCATCTAGATTGAAGTGGATGCGAGTTCGTCCGTCTCCCACGTAGCCCTTGAACTCATTTACCCAATCATCTCCCATGGAAGGCCAGTCGTGATAAGATTTTGCCCCGACCGACTCGGAGAATTCGAGCAACCGCAGTGGATCACCGTCCACCTCATTGAACCCGAGAGCGATCTCATCACAGTTGCCACGGTTGTGGACAAGGAGTGGGCTGGCGCCCGCCAGTACATAGTACGTGTGGGTGTTGGCGATGGTGAGGTTGTGGACGCGTTGGTGGTGGGCGGTGCGGTAGTCGGTGGCGGTGACTTGGGTGTAGGTGCCGGCGCTGGTGCGGAGCCACATGCCGGGTTTGAGGTCTGCGGCTTGAACCCAGGCGTTGATGTCGCCGGCGACCCAGAAGGGGTGGGTGTCGGTGGCGATGAGGACGCCGCTGTTGGCGAGCTTGGTGGTGTGGGCCTTGGTGGTGTGTTTTGGTTCGTTGCTGCTTGCGCGGAAGCGGCGGGGGGCGTCGGTGTTGATGGTGATCTGGACGAGGTTTTTGTCGCCCTTGCTGGTAATGGTGGCGATGACGGGTTCGGCGTTGGTTTCGCCGGTTTCGGGGTCGGTTGCGAGGACCTTGTCCCCTACTTCAATTTCTTCGATTGGTTTTTTGGTGCCGTCCGCCATCTTTACGGAAGTTCCGGGCACGAAGCTGCTTGGGCATTTTTTGAAGAATCTGGACAGCCATCTGCCGAACTTGGGCAGTTTGGTGGCGGCCTTGGGTGCCGCCGCACCAGGAATTGGGGGACCAGCGACCTTTCCGATGGTGTGACCGAAGTTGTAGGAAGGCGACTCCCGATTGACAGGGATAGCCGGTATTTTGACCTCTGGCGGCTTCACCTTTTTCGGGATCGGCTCGTGGGGGGTGTATGTGCCTGGTATTCCATTTCCGGTTGCGAGAGAATTGTAGCCTTGTCTGTAGTCGCGGACGACCCGACTTGCCCTGTTGTAGGCGGCGTAGAACGCGTCCACGATGGCCTGGATCATCCCCTCGAATGCTCCGATGAACGCGTCGAGCAGGCTGGTGGCTCTTTCCTTCCATGAAGGAGCCTGGTAACCGCAGAAGATAGAGCGGGCGCATGGGTGGGGGGCCAGCCCGGTGGGGTCGCTGAAGATGATGGGGCTGTTGTTGGCGTAGGTGTAGCCGTTCATATGCTGGCTGTCGGCAATCCGCATGAGCGGGTCGACAGAGATGAAGCGGCCGGTGTCGGGGTCGTATTCGCGGGCGCCGAGGTGGGTGAGGCCGGTGGGGTCTTGGGTGCCGCCGACGAATCCCTTGTCACCCGGCCAGGTGGTGTTGTTGTCCATGCCGCGGATAGCACCGAAGGGGGTGAAGCGGCGGACGGTGCTGGCTTGGGTGGCGGCGTTGATGGCGATCTGGTCGGTGCCCTGGTGGTCGCCGGTGAGGTAGGTGATGGTGCCGTCGGAGGTGCGCATGGCGAGGGTCTGGCCGGCGAAGGTGTAGTAGCGGGTGCCGGTGGCGGTGGTCGCGCCATTAAGGGCGCGTAGTTCGGTGCCGCCGGGGAGGTAGAGGGTGGTGCCGGTGGGGTCTTTGCGGATGAGGCGGTTGCCGCCGGCGTCGTTGATGTAGGTGACGTCGTTGCCGTTGTGGGTGACCTTGGCCAGTTCGCCTTCGGTGTCCCAGGCGAAGGTTTGTGTGGTGGGGGCGGGGTTGCCGTCGCTTGTTTGGATGGCGGTGGTGTTGCCGGTGGCGTCGTAGGTGTAGGTGTCGGTGCGCTGGCCGACGGGTCCGGTCTGGGTGAGCTGGATGAGGCGGTTGCCCTGTCCGGCGGGGGCGTAGGTGTAGGTGCGGGTGGTGTCGGCGGCGCCGCCGATGCCGTGGCGGGTTTCGGCGGTGCGGTTGCCGGCCTTGTCGTAGGTGAAGGTGTGCCAGTAGGGGGCGGGTCCGCCGATCACTGTGCTGGTGGGTTGGGTGGCGCAGGTCTCGGTGTTCTGGGTCCAGGCTTGGGTGAGGCGTTGGAGGTGGTCGTAGGCGAAGCATTGGTTGTCGACGCCGTCGCGGGAGGTGTCGGTGATGGAGGTGATGGTTCCTGCGTCGGTGTAGTGGTAGGTGGCGTGGCGGTCGGCGCCGCTGATGCCGGCGCGGTAGGTGCGGGCGCTTTCCAGCCGCTGGGTGCCCTTCTCGTAGGTGAATTTCTGCCAGGCCCTTTTGCTTGGGTCTGCCCCGTATTCGAGGAGGGTGAGTTTGCCGGTGGGGGTGTATTGGGCGGTGTTGATGTAGGTGGTGGTGTTGCCTTTCAGTCCGGTGGGGCGCTGCCAGGTGTCGTAGGAATAGACGACGCCCTCGGCGGGCAGCCCTCCGGCCGCGGGACTGTTCTGTGCCTCAAGGGTGCCGTCGTCGTTGTAGCTGGTGGAGAAGGCGTAGGTTCCGGCGAGCGGGCCCTGGGAGGCGGGGATGGTGAGGGTACTGGTTTGGGGGCGGCCCAGGGTGTCGTAGCGGTAGACGCCGTTGGTGTAGTCGCCGTCGGCGGTGTGGCGGGTGGCTGAGGCGAGTTTGCCTTTGCCGAGGATGCTGGTGTCGTAGGTCCAGGAGACCAGCACCGGGCCGTCGGCGGCGCCGTCGCGGGTGGCGGTTGTGCGGCCTTGCCCGTCGTAGTCGGTGAAGATCTTTTTGCCGCGGGCGTCGGTGGTGGAGGTGACCTGGTCCAGGTCGTTGTAGGTGAAGGTGGTGGTGCCCTTGTCGGGGTCGGTGGTGCGGGTTTTGCGGCCGCGCAGGTCGTAGGTGGTGGTGAAGGTGTTGCCGGACGGGTCGGTGACCGAGGCGATCTCCCCGGCGGCGGTGTAGGTGTAGGCGGTGGCCTCGTAGGCGCCGGTCGGAGTGCCGGCTTGATATTGACGGCGCTCGACGACCTGGCCGCGGGCGTCGGTGATCTCGGTGATAGGGGTGCCGCCGTCGGGTGGGGTGACCGAGACGCGGTTGCCGCCGCCGTAGGTGTAGGTAGTGCGCCACAGCTCACTTTCGGGCTGTTCGCCGTTTTCGGTGGTCAGGCGTTCGACGGTTGTGCGGCCCAGCCCGTCGTATTCGGTGTGGGTCTGGGTTTCGATCTGGCCGGGGTCGTAGACGCCGAACAGGGTGGCTTGGGGGGCTCCGGTGGCGGTGTAAGGGGCGTAGGTGGTGGTGACCTGGCCGCGGTCGTCGTAGAAGACGTCGGAGATCAGCCTGCCGTCTGGGCCGGGAACCTGGATCTGCCGGGTCCGCAGCAGCCCGTCGAGCATTTCGATCTTTGCGAGTTTCTGTCTGCCGTCCGCGTCGAGGGCCTCGGTCGTGACCGCGACGATCTGGTTGCCGGTGACTTGGTAGGAGTATTCGTAGTTGGGGTCGTCGGTGGCTTTGCTCTGGTCAGGCAGCCACACCTTGTGCAGGCGCCCGAGGGGGTCGTAGGTCAGGTCGGTGCGCAGGTTGCGGTTGGAGACGTCCAGTTCGGTGACCGGCAGCCCCCGGGCGGGGTCGATGTGCGTGGTGCTGGTCAGCGAGGTGGAGGTGTCTCCGGGGGTGGCGGGCGGCCCGGTGGTGGTGACCTGGGTGGTGAGGCCGTGGGTGTCGGTGTAGGTGGTCGTGGTGGTGTGGCCGGCGGCGTCGGTGGCCTGTGTAGGCCGCCCGTAGGTGTCGTAGCTGGTTTCCGCCTGAGTCACATATGTCGCGCTGGTCCCGTCGTGCGAGGCGATCTTGTCGGTCTTCGTGACATTGCCGACTGTCGGGCCGTCGCCGAAGCCGCCGTTGTCGTAGTAAAGGCGGGCATCGGACACCACGTGGGTGGAGCGATCGGGTGTGGTGGCGCAGTTGACGGCGACGGTTTCGACACGGGAGGGGTAGTGGACCATCCACTTGGCGGTGTTGTCGGCGTAGCTGGTGCGGGCGCATTTGTCGTCGGCGGTGGTGGTGAGGTCGCCGAGGTCGTCGACCTTAGTGACCCGGCCGATGCCGGGGCCTGAGGCCTGGTGGGTGTTGTCGGTTTTGGTTTCGGTCCAGCCGCCGCCGTCTTTGGCGGTCCAGGTCTGGGTGGTGTCGATGGCGGTGACGTTGGCGGTGGTGGTGCCCCACGAACGTGTCCGCGACGCGGTCTGCGCCTTCCACGGGGTGTTGACGGCCTTGGCGTGGACGGCGCCGCCGGGCTGGTCGTAGGCGACGGATTTGAGGGTGAACCCGGCGAACGCTGCGTGGTCGGTGTGGATGCCGCCTTCGCCGTCGGAGACGGTGACCGGCTTGGTGCCGCCGCCGGTGTTGAGGCGGTCGCCGTCCATTCCGCGCAGGTAGAAGGTGTCGGTTTGGGTGGTGGGGGCGTTGTAGGGGCCGGTGAAGGTGCGGACCTGGCCGTAGCCGCGCCATTGCGACCAGGTCTTGTTCTTCTGCTTGGTCAGGCCGTCATCGTCGTCGTAGTGCCAGGCGGCGCCCCCCAGGTATTGGTATTTGGTGACCATTTCCGGTGAGCCGCCGGTGCGGTCGGATTGCATCACGGTGGTGACCACGTATTTGTGGAACCAGTCGGTGATCGGGTCCTCATGGCCGGGCGGTGTCCAGATCACGGGCATGCAGCGGGTGGTGTTGGTCTCCGGTGTGGGCAGGTCCGACGGTGAGCAGCTCGAGTCGGGGTCGGAGTAGCTGATGTCGATCTGCCCGCCGAATTCGTCCACGATGGTGCCGAGCCGGTAGCGGACGTAGCGCTGGATGTCGTCGCCGGTCCGGTCCAGCCGGTTCGGGAGTTGCCCGTGGCTGAAGGTCACCTTCGGCAGCGTGACGAACGTCCCGTCGGCGGCGTGGCCGGTGTGCTGGATCTCGTAGAGCAGCAGGTCGCGTTCGATATCGGCCAGGCCCCACTCGTGGGTGAGCGCCCAGGAGTCCACTGGCCGGTACCCCGATGCGTCGGGCTTGAGGATCTGGGTGGTGACCTGGGTGAGGCGTTTGCGGGACCAGAACGTCGGCGCGACCGCGCCGTGGGTGTCCTCACACCTTTGGCCGGAGTTGCAGTTCAGGTCCCAGGGGACGTCCCACCACATGTCCGGGTTGGCGCCGATCTTGGCCGGGTCGCAGTCGAAAGTGGCATTGGGGATGCAGCGTTCGGAGGTGGTGAAGCTGACCTGCGCGGGCGCCTTGGCGAACAGGCTGTCCTTGCGCATCCCGTAGGAGATCGTCTTCAGGTACCCGCCGCGCACATACGGGGTTTCGTCTTCGGGTTTGAGGTTGCGGCCGTAGTGGTTGGTCTCTTTGGCGTAGCTGTAGACGATGGCGTTGCCGGCGGGGTCGACGACGTAGTCCAGGTTCCACCGGTAGGCCTGCTGGCACCACGACCCGGCGAACGACGAGGCGTGGCACGGCTCGCCGGCGTCGTCGCCAAAGACCGGGCTGGTCCAGGTGGAGCCGGTTTCGGGCTTACCCGGCACCCAGCCGGGGACGCGGTTGAGGCCGAAGAAGTACTGAACGCCGTCGGTCGTGGTGACCTTCCAGTACTCCCCGTCGTTGTCGCCGTTGCCGGTCGCCGAGCTGGTGAGCTTCTCGAACTTGGCGCCGTCGTCGCCCTTCATCCGCCAGGTGCCGTCGGAGGCCTTGATCAGTTCGCCGCCCTTGCCGTTCCAGGTGACGGTCGCGTTGTCATACCCCCAGCACTGGTCACCCGGCGAGTTCCCCCACTCGTCCTTGGGGGCACCGTCGTCCTTACAGGACGTGTAGCGCCGCTCGATGTAGCCGGGCCACAGGTCGAAGCCCTCACCGACCCAGGACGGCTGGCCGTTGGTGTTGGCGGTCCTGCCGTCCACGCTCCCCGAGGAATAGCTGACCGCGACTTTCGGGGTGAGGCCGCCGGGCACCGGCGGTACGCGCATCGGGTAGGACCAGGTGAAGTCACCGCCGTTCCCGCCGGCCTGCCAGGTCGCCGACGCCTCCAGCGAGGTCGCCTTATAGTCACCCTGCGGCCCCGACGCCCCGGCCGCCGCAACCAGCAGCGTTCCCACCGACTGCGAAGCCGCAGCCGGGATACCAGCCGGGGACACCGTGGTGGTCTGGGTGGGGGCGGCGGTCACTTGGGCGGTGAGGGTCTGCTCGCCGCTGTTGTTGACCGCCTTCAACGGCGCGGCCAGACGACACTCGGGCTTGCCGGGAGTGCTGAGCGCGCAGGCGGGCACCTGGTATAGCCGCAGCCGGGTCCCGTAGGCGCCGCCAAAAGCCTGCGCGAACTGCGAGTAGTCCAGTTCCAACCCGACTCGCCCGGCCTGGGGTTTGTCGGTGCGGGCCACGGTGAACGCCAGCCCGTCCAAGCCGGCTTTGGCAGCGGCTGCGCGGTCCAGAACCGATACCCGCACCTTCCCCGCGGCCCCCACCCCGCTACGCGCGGCAGGTTTATCGGCGGGTAGCATCCGCACCGGCAGCGCACCGGCACGCACCCCAGCCCGGGATGCCGCAGGCAGCGACACCTCGCTGGTGCCGGGCTCGGGCCAGGCGGCCTTGGCCGGCGGTCCCGGCTTCAAAGTCGGCTTCTTGCGGGGCCGGACCTTCAGGTCATGGCCCTTGACCGGGTCCTCGTGATCTTGGACGGTGGGACGCTGAGAGCCGGGTGGATCCGCGAGCGCAGGCGTGGCTGACAGCAGCCCGGCGGCAAGGGCCACGGCCATGACCGCGGCGACGGCGCGTGCCGTCCGGGGACGAGACAGCACCAGGGTCTTGCGGCCTGTTGTCACAGCATCCTCCTGCGCCCACACGCGCCTGCTCCAAGCCCCGGAGTCCTCGTCCGGGGCACAAATTCGTCGATGTGCTGGAATCGGCGGCAGGCAACTGTGCAGTAGGCCGAATCGGCTGCCGCGCATGGATGCTGTGTTCAGGGTCCGTCGTCGGTGTCGAGCTCGATTTGTTGCTTGAGCAGGTCGATTTGGCTGCGGCTCAGGACGCCCCGGTACAGCCAGAAGTCGTCCAGGGCCCCGGACCAGAAGCCGGTTCCCGCGCCGTTGCCTCCGAAGGCGTTGCGTCCGATCTGCAAGCCGCCTGCGGCCTGGAAGGGGCGGACGTCTCGTTCTTCTGAGTCGCCGTCGGCACCGTCGGCAGTGGAGCCGTTGACGTACAGGCTCATCGTCCGGTTCGTGGCGTCGTAGACGACCGCGATGTGGTCCCAGTCGTACTCGGTGTAGCTGGAGTTACTGGTCAACCGCTGCGCCTGGGCGGCATTGCCCGCCGGGACGTCGACGTTGTTCATCTCCAGCTGCCACACGCCCTGATATTCCGGGTCGGCCGCGGCCGGGACATACCGAAGTGCGAACGCGTTGGTTTGAGTTCCCGGGAGGGAGAACACCGTGCGTGTGGTTGTCGGGCGCTGCATGTTCTGCACCCACCCGGTCAGGGTGAAACTTTGGTCGGTGGACAGCAGCGCCTGGCCGCTGGCGGGGTCGACTGGGGCCGCGTCTGCGTAGGCGCTCGTTCCGTCCAGCTGCAGTCCCGCCGGTGACACGAACGGGCCCTTGAACCCGGCGCCGGCCACGATGGCCGCGCCGTTGCGCAGCTCCAGCGGCGGTGCCGTCCCGCCGTCGTGGATCTCTCCCGGGCTGGAGCCGCCGGTGGCGGTGTTGAGTTTCCAGCGGGCCTTCAGAACCGGGGCCTGCTGATACAGATCGGAAATCTCCTCGGCGGAGATGATGCGGTCATAGACCCGCACGTCATCGACCATCCCGGCCCATGGGTCGGTGGGGTTGCCGAGCCATTTGCTGCGCCCGATCTGGAAACCGCCGGTGGCGTTCCACGCCGACTGCACCACCGGGCTGGCGATACCAGGGTCGCCGTTGACGTAGATCTGCAACCTGCCCGACTGGTCGAACACCCCCACCAGATGCGTCCAGGTGTTCAACTCCGCCGGGTGCGTCGATACCGCCTGGTAGACACCGGACTCAGACGAGTCGGACTTCACCATCGCCAAAGCCCACTTGTTCGACGGCCAGTCGTACTTGAGGTAGAAGCCGCTCTTGGACGTCCCGTCCTGGCTCAGCACGGCCCGGGTCTCGCCCGCCTGGGTCAGCCGCACCCACGCCGACACCGCGAAGTGCTTGCTGGTGTCCACGATGGGCCCGCTGGTCCCGGCGTGGCCGGTGCCGTCCAAACTCAGCGCCGTTTCGATCTGGCCCGGCTGCCCGAAACTGGCGCCGCCCTGCAGCGCCGCGGTGATCGCCGGTTCCCCGTCGCGGGTCTGCGCCGTCGCGGTCGCCGAGCCGGCACCCTCATCCAGCGCGAAGCGCGCCTTGGCTGGGGCGCCCTGGTTGGCCAGGAAGTTGATGCTCGCGGCCGCCGAATTCTGCCCCGACGGCGCGAACGCCACCACCGACACCGAGTTGGGGCCGTACTGGTCGGGAGCCAGCGTGATCGTCCGCGTCGCACCGTTGGTGGTGGGCACAGACATGACCGGCACGTTGTTGAGCCTGACGTCATACCGGTTGGCGATCAGTTCGGGATCGGTGATGGTGAACGAACCCGGCTGCCCCACCCCGCCGTGCCACTGGCCGTCATCGGGGTAGTCGGTGGAGGTGATGGTCGGGGCCGGTTTGGTCGGGTCGTACTAAATAGCAGGCCGGCGACGCCCCCGTCGATGACCAGGGGCTGTACTGCTCCCCATCCCACGCCCGCGCATGCCAGCCGATGAGAATCTTCTGCGGGATCGTGTCCGGCATCTTGAGGCTCCGCTCGATTCCCGACTTGGCCGGAGCGAGCAGCCCCGGCACCCACCGCGGGATCCACCCCTGCCCGTCACCGTTGTCCCAATAGGCGGCGAACTGCGGCTGCACCTTGAAGGCGTCCTCATCATCGGGATCCCAGAACCACCCCGACAGCTCCGGCACCCTGTTGATGATGACCGGGTCGTCATACGGACCGCACAACCCGCCCGGCGTGGTCGCCATCGACTTGTAATTGGGCTTGTAAGGCGGATTGTTGTACTGGATCGTCAGGTAGGCGTCGTCAGCGAACCGCTTCCACCAGTCCATCGTCGACTCGCTGTAGGCCCTCAACCCGAACGTGATCGACGAGAGCCCCTGGTTCACCGCGCCCTGCACATCCGACCGCAGCGCCGCCCCGCCGAACTCCACCGGCGCCTTCGAGCAATACGCCACATCCCGCCACGCCAACATGTCGTGCCACGAACCACTGCTGTTGTTCCAGGTCGCATACGACTGCAGCGCCGAGGTGCGCCACAACTGCACCGCCGTCGGGTTACTGCAGTTGTAGGCGCTGGTCTCAAAAGCGGTGAACTGCACGCTCTGGATGTAGCGGCCCTTGAGCGACGGCAGCGGCAGCCGGTAGAACAGCCGCTTGGTCTGGTTCTTCACACAGTTGGGATCCTTGGCCACCTCACAGCGGCCCACACCCTCAGTCGACTTCCCGGCGAACTTGTAATACGACTGGGCCGGATACCCCGAGGACACCATCCCCCAACTGGACGCCTTACTCGTCGTCCACACCGGATCGATGTACACCGGGAACGTGGTGTCCGGTGCGGTCAGCAAACCCTGGTCCGGCGTCAACGTGAGGCTGCCGTCGCCAACAGCCACCTCGACCGGGGCGGTCTTGGCGCCGGCCGCGGGCTCCTCATCCAGCTCCGCCGTCTGACCACTGGACCGCGAACCCGCTGGAGCCGCCTGCGAGGAGTCCCACATCAACGGCGCCGGCGCCTCGAACACCACCGCACCCGACCCGGGATCAGCGGCCTTCAGCACCCCGCTGTCCTGCTCCTCGGTCACCGCCAGGCGCCCCGCCGACATCGCCAGCGACAACGTCGCCACCCGCGGATCCTGCGCCGCCTCAGCGGTCTTGATCACCAGGACGTGCGCGAACCCGTCCGCCAGCGCGCGCACCCGCAAATCCACATCAGGACCGGCCACCCCCGCATACACCGCGGTGTCGCCGTCCAGAACCGGTTCGGGCAACGGCTGCGGCCAGGTCAGAGCGAGCTTGCGGCCGGCCCGGGTCATCTCGGCCATCGGACCGTTCCCGCCACCGGAGAACTTCAACCCGACCGTGGTCGCCGCCGCAACGACCACGTCACCTTCGCGGCGCAACCCGGTGTCGATATCGGCCCACCCCCCGCCCTGGCGGGCGCGGATCGGCCGGAGGCGCTGCTCGATCTCCATCCGCCCGTTCGGCAGCGCCCGCACCGTGCGGCTCTCACCCCGCTCGGCCAGCACCTCCACCGGCTCCCCCGACTGACGTGCCGCCTTCACCGCCTGCTCCTCGGTCACCGCAGCCTCAGGTGCCCGCTCATCAGCCTGCGCGAACGGGGCCGCCGCCAGGCCCGGAACCTGCAACAAGGAAGCGACCATCAAAACCGCGAAAACGCCCGCCAACCAGGCCGAACGCCGCAATAGCAGCGACCCGAAAACCAGATTTACGGCGACGCACAGCAATGACGGCACGACGGCCCATAAAGACCTCAGAGGCATAAAGGGCGGATAAATCTCCCTTAAGGTAAGCGGCTACTTAGCCTTCGTAAAGACTCCGAATGATCTTCATTTTGTGATCTAGATCACCAACACTCTCTGTAGCCCAACGCCATCCTTCGAGCGTCCACCTCCAATCCGAGACCAGACATTCGCGACAATCGGCAATGAGTCGCTTGCACAACGCGACCGAACGCGCAACGAGAACGACAAACCACTACGCACAGTAGTCAGCTCATTTGTAATCCAAGATCGATCGACCTTTGCTCACTGCCGCCGACCCGCCAAGTACCACGCCCCGAATGCAGCCAAGTCCAGAAACGACAGCGGCTTCTCATGGCAGCCCGCCATGACGACGGACGCATCAGGGTGGCGAGGGCCGTGAGCGCGCGCTCACTGGCATGGGTGACGTCCATAGGGCGCAGTTCCCAGTGGTGGACGTGACGCAGGGCTGGCCGCTGTGGTCCGCCTTCAATCTGGAGAACTCTGGCGTCCAGCATCTTCACCGACGACGGAGACGGGACACGGCGGACGCTGATGTGGGCGGACGATGGCTCATGGGCTCGGGCCGAATCCCGCGAAGGCCGGCTCCCGACGGTTACTCAGGGCGGTCCCCGGCGCCTGTGGAACGCCCTCGACTCCATCCGTGAACGCTGCCTCCACGAGGGCGACCTGCCGTGCTACGGAGCACGGGCGAAGGTCGAACCCGACGGCACCACCACCCTGTGGCGAGGTCGAGGATCCTGGGCGTGGAAGGTCACCCGCAAACCATGACCAACCTCCAGCCGACCCCTCCACCACGACAGGCGCAATTTGAGACTCCCACGAGTCAGGGGCGGTGCTCGACCAGCGGTTTGGTCCACTCTCGTTGTTCTGTGGTGTCGGGGACGGGGAGTCCTCTGGCTTGTTGGAGATGGTTCCAGGCCGAGTCTGGGTCGTTGCCGTTGAGGATCAGGAGGGATGCGGCGAGCAGGGAGGAGCGTCCGATGCCGAAGCGGCAGTGTGTGACGATGTGCGCGCCGCCACGCAACTGCTCAGCGAGCTGATGCAGGGTGGGCAGAACGGCCGCGAGGTCGGGGACACCGCGGTCGGGGATGGGGATCGCGGCGAAGCGCAGGCCTGCTTCCTGGGCGGTAAGAGCCTCGGCGGTGAGGCCGGTCTCGTCAAGTTCCGTCGGCGTGAGAGCGCAGACCAGAACATCGACGCCTCCCCTTTTCAGGGCGATCATCTCGTCGTGCAGCCAGTCTCCCCCACGGGGTTTGGCCATGGTGCTCAGCCGTCCGGGCCCGGGATGGTCGATGGTGTAGAGGATGGGGCGCATGTCAGCGGTACTTTCGATCGGGTCGGCCGGTGGACTGTCCGGCGATCAGTGGCATTGATCTGCGGGCCCGGCAGATGCTCGCAGAGAGTTGGGCCGACGGGGGTGGCGACGTCTGCGAGGCGTCGAAGGAACTGGTCGAGGGCCGCCTGGCCGTCGTCCACGGCAACACGCTTCTCGTCGGTGAGCGGGACGCTCACCAGCATTCGCTGCAGGTTGTTCTTGGCCCTAAGCAACTGAACCTTCGGTCGAGTCTTTGGAGTATAAACGTCGCACTCGGGGCAGGGCAGCCGGTGCTGACACTGCTCAAAGGTAGGGGCCACAGGCCGTACCCGAGGTCGTAGTACTGCCACGGTCGTCCGGCCGCCACCGCTGTGATCAGGTGGGTGTGTCTGAACCAGTCTGCCGTCTAGCCGCAAAACGGCTCCTTCAGGTGACACCCACAGATCTTTGCGCTTCGATGCGAAGTAAATCGGAAGCCTAAATCGGCTGGCCCGCCACTCCGCTAAATCCGACGAGGCCGTTCCTCTTCGCCATGTCAAGAATGTCAGGGAGATAATCCAGTTGGCGAACCGAAAGGGTCAGGAGGACATACTTTCCCGCGTCATCCGGTTCCTCTTCCAGGTCGAAACGAGACGGCTCCAGAAAGTCGCTCACATCTGGCCACCTAGTCAGCAACTCCTCCCGGAGCCGCAATACGTCAGGGCTCACGACAAGGTCACTGGTGTCACCCTCAGCAAGTTTGTCGAAGATTTCCTCAGGGTTCCCAACACTGCGCACACCCCTGGTAGGTAGCCCAGAAGTTGCGTCGGCGGCCGACTCAACTGGACCGGCCGCCGATTTTACACCCAGCGCCCATGCGACAAGTAGATCAGCAGCAGCGGGATCATTCTTTCAATAGTCCCCCAATGCCGATTATTTCGATTCCGAGTAGTTGATTGTCCACAGTGAGGTCGAGGATCAACTCAGATTCGCGATTTCTCAGCGTGAACGATTCGTTCTTCACCGACTCGCCATCACGGATATCATGCGCGAGTTGGATGTAGAGTGCATCAACCTCCGTCGAGATCCTTATCTTGGCGTTCCGTTCAATGTATTCGCTCAACTTCGCCCCGCAGACACCACGTGGCCGTCATGGTTCACAACGACCCACAACTTCCTAGATTTGTATTTGCCATCCCGGGCGCATTCCCCCTGCTGGACGATCTCAATCGAGGCCACATTTGAAATTGCAGTGCGGAGAAAGATCGACTCGCCGCCACTCAGTGGATAGGTAGTTCCTATCGGTTCGAAGCACACCTCGACACTATCTCACTCCTCCGGAGTATTACGCTTACGCTCCTCTTCGATGAGCCACTCCGATTTCAATTCGTCCGGATAACCACTGAGATGCCGCTTGATGCCGACGGCGACTGCGATCACCGATAGGATTAAAAGAATGGCTATAACATAATCAGTGAGGTCGTTCTCGGGGAGGTGACTCATCACCACAATCCCTCCCCAAAGGGCGAACATGCCTGACACTGGAAGCATGTTCAGCGGCGCATACCTAATCATCGGTGGCACGTATTCATTGAAGTAGTTGTGCCGCAACCACGAGCTACTAAGGCGACCCTTCCGGCGGTAAGCGAAATGACCATAAAATGCGATGGCACACATGGTGAAGCAGATAACTGCGACCCACCATGACAGGGGTTCGACTGTCGTCTCCGCACCGTTCATTTCCCTCCATCAGAGTAGACCGACGCTATGGCGACGCACCCATCTCACAGTCTAATCACCGTGGCCGGCAGCCGGGGTGGCCTTTCTCCTGGCAGCCCACCGAGCGGTCGGTGGAGCTCTTCTAGTTCGGCGTGGGTGAGCTCGCACGCCGCCGGGGTCAGGTCGCTGTGAATATTACCGCGCGCCCGGCTTTGGCCGCTCGCTCATAGAACTTCCGTATATCCAGGAAGTTTTCCCAGGTGTACTCGAAGTCCCGGTCGTCTTGTGAGCCGCGATAGTCGGCGTCGTCTATGTCGTCGAACCGGTGTCGCAGCCAGGTCTTTTCGACCAGGTGCAGCGCCTCGGCCACGTCCCGCACTTCGGCGGCGGTGACGTGAACGACGTAGTACTGGTCATGTAGATGGCGGCCGCCGAGGACAGCGTGAGATAGCGGGTACTCGCCGCCGTCAGGATCGAGGGATCCGTCGCCGAGACAGCGATGGATCGCGTCCCACGCCTTGTCACTGGACACCGACAGGCCGTCTTCGTTCCAGGTTTCTTCAATGTCTTCGAGGATTTCCCCGACCTCAGCCTCGCCCCGGTCGTCGGCTGAGAGCAGGAGCCGCTCCTGGTCGGCGGTGATCGCGAAGTGCACTCCAAGCATGCCCAGAGATGCTATCCGCGACATCGCACCCTCGTCCGCAGATCTGCGCGGCTTGGTCTAGTGCGGCGGGGAGTGGTTCCGCTGTAGGCGTCGGCGGGCGGAAAGGCTGCGCCCTGAAGAAGCTGGTCGATCAGCCAAGCGCCGCAGGGACTCGCGTTCGTGTCGCGGTGGTCAGGTGGCTTTGCCGCGGGCGATGTAGACGTTCATTTCTGTGAAGTCGAGAGTGATGTTGTAGGGCTTGTAGAAGGGGTGGAAGAAGGCGCCCAGCGTGTCGAACCCGGAAGGAGAAGGTCTACTGGTCGGGTTCGCCGCGCAGTAGACCTCCTTGGCGGTGGCGTCGCCGAGGCGGATCTCCTTTGGGTAGCAGGGGTATACGACGACCGGGTGGCTGTGACCGAAGGTTTCGAGCGGGCGGTCGTAGTCGATGCGCACCCGCAACCGCTTGGCCGTTTCCTCGGACATGACCGCGGCGCTCTCGGTGGCTCCCCCGATGGACAGGCCCACCAACCTCGTGCCGGAGCCGGCGATGCTGCCACTGCTGTGCAGACCGTGCTCACGGGCAAGCCACAGCGGCAGGGGCTTCGCGCCGGCCCTGGCGGCGTCGGCGCGTACCTTCCTGGCCGATTCAGGGGTCCGGCGGCGCAGGATCAGCGACCGGCCCGCGTAGTCGAAGGTGGTCAACAAGTGGTAGAAGACCCACGTGCCGATGATGCCGTCATTGGGCCCCGCAGACGAAACCTGGTCCGTCTCCGACCACTCCACGGGGATGTTGCGCAGTTCGATGCCGCCCAATTGGAAGGAGTCCAGCACCCCGAAGTACTGCCATGCGGTGCCGTCCAGGTAATCGATCTGCTGCTTGGCCACGGGGCTCAGCCCGGCCTCCTTGGCCACTTCTGCGGACATGCCCAGCCACGGGGCGCCGGTGTAGAACATGAAGCGTTTCGGCGGTCCGCCATTGACCGATGCCTCCACCAGCGGTGACGGGTCCATCTGCAGCCACGGCAGACGCGCGATGTCACCGTAGATCTGATACCCCTCGCCGCGGACCGCCGCGAACCATTTGGCGAAGACGTCCTTGCCGGCCGCTTGCCAACATGGGACGGAGAGGGGGAATTTGTCCTGCCGGATGTAGCAATCGCCCAGGAGCCGGTTGGTGTCCTTGTCGCTGGGCGCCAGTTCGAGGGCCATCGTCAGGTACTTCTCGGCGTCTGGGAACTGGTTGGCCAGTAGCGCTACATGGCCGCGCCGGCGGGCCGCGTGCAGGTTCGTGGGGTCCTTTTTCAGGATCTCCTCGTACGCGCGGCCGGCCTGCTCGAACTTCCCGGCCTTGAACAGCGCGTCCGCGTCACGGCTGCCGGCCTGCGCCGTGGCCGCACCGCTCAGCAGCGGCGCGGTCGCGGCGGCTCCGGCCATCACGGCGGCGCCCCGGAACACCGAGCGCCGGTCCCATTCTCCGTCAGTGGTCACGACCTTCTCCTTTTCCCTTGATCATCTTGTGCCGCAGTTTCCTGTCCAACGGACGGTCACAACACGGTGCCCAAAGCTGCGGCCGCGGCCAGAGCCGGGTGGTGCGGACTCTGCGATGGCTCCGAAGCCTGGGCCACCATTCCCTCGACGCGGACCGCTGTGGTCCATGCCTCCACTGAAGCCGGAGCACCGTTGCGGTGGCGTATGCGTTTTTCGATACGTCCGCGATACACGCAACTTGAAGATCAAGGAACTGTGCGGCGGGCGTGCCGACCTTGATGGCACCGGCCGGGCGGATCCCACTGCGGTACTGGATGTTCCGTGCGTCCTGCTCCGCCCCGACGGCCGCTTCGCGGACCCGGCCGCCGTGATCATCGGCGGGCTGTCATGGATAGGGTCGCGTTTCATGCGGCCCCCCGAGGAACTGTCGTCGGTCGACTGGTCGGCGTTGACCCACGCCTACGGCCCCGCCGACGACGTCCCCGAGCTGATCCACGCGCTCTACCTTGAGGACGAGGAGCAGGTCGAGGAGGCCCTCTACGAGCTGTTCGGCAACGTCCACCACCAGGGCACGGTCTACCCGGCGACGGTGGAGGCGGTTCCGTTCCTGGCCCACGCCGCGCTACACGCCGTGCTCAAACGCGATCACGTGCTGCTGCTGCTCGTCGTGATCGCCGACCAGGCGACGCCCGCGGACCCGGTGACCGAGGCCGCCCGGGCGGCGGTCGGCGCGGTGGCGCCGGCCTTGTCGTCCTGCCTGGATGACGCGGATCCGGCCGTTCGCCGGATGGCCGTCCGGGTGGCCGCCGTGGCGACCGATCCCGATGCGGTCGCGGAGCGGCTGACTGCGGTGTACGTCGCCGACCCGGACGCCGACGTACGCGCCGACGCGCTGACCGCCCTGGCCCGGGTGGACCCGGACGAGGCGCGGGAGGCTGCCGCGCTGGGCGACGGCGTCCCTGCGATCCGGCTGGCCGCCGCGCTGCTGCGCCTCGAACGGTCGGCGCCGCCCTACCCCGCCGAGCTGATCGACGTGCTCGCCGCCGACGGCACGCACGCGGACGGGGAGACCTTTCCCGGGCTGGGCAGCCAGCAGGATCGGCTGACCACGCTGCTCACCGCGGACGTGGACGCCGGGCTCGCGGTCGCCGCCCGCTGGGTGGCCGCCGGCGACCCCGGTGGGCGGGGGTTCTGGCTGGCCGAGGACGTGGCCAACGCCTGGCGCGACCGCGAAGAACAGGTCGTGGCAGTCCTCGCCGCCTCGCTGCCGCACCAGATGAACGCCGACTCGCTCGGGCTCCGCCTGGAAGCGATCGCCCGATGGATCAGCGGTGTGCAGGACGTGGAGGCCGGGCTGCGGGACGTCCTCCTCGGGCATGCGGCCTCGGCGGAACCCCGAGTGGCGCACGCTGCCCAGCTTGCCCTGGCCCGGTGCGGAGACGAGCGGGTCCTGACCGGTCCG
Source organism: Spirillospora sp. NPDC048819 (assembly GCF_040650055.1). Taxonomy (NCBI): domain Bacteria; kingdom Bacillati; phylum Actinomycetota; class Actinomycetes; order Streptosporangiales; family Thermomonosporaceae; genus Spirillospora; species Spirillospora sp. NPDC048819. The sequence goes on from NZ_JBEZGN010000020.1 coordinate 114,738, forward strand.
TTCGAGCCGTGTGCGCTGGCACTGGCCGTGGCCCCGGGCGACGCGCTCGCGCACGTCCGGAAGGCGCTCCCGGCCGCCGATGACAACAGCGCGATCGCGTTGGTCTCCGCTCTCGATCCCGGGACCGCCGCGCAACTGCTCCCCGAGCTCACCGACCTCCTCCGTGCCGGACAGGCCGTCATCCCGGTGGCCCGCGTCCTGGGCACGCTCGACGGGGCGGACCGCGAGGTTCTGGGGCTGCTGGCCGAGGCGATGAAGAGCGACAACGAAATGCTGCGTGCGACCGCCGCCGCCTCCCACGCGCTGCTCACCGGCGAGGCGGCACCCTCGATCCGAGTGCTCGAACCGCTGCTGACGACGGGCCGGCAGATCGCCTGGTACCTTCCCGAGGCCGGCCGCCTGGGCACCGCGGGCGCTCCCCTGGTCCCGAGGATCGAGGAACTCCTCGGCTCACACGAGCCCTGGCCCCGGATGGCCGCCGCGGAGGCGCTCTGGCGCATCACCGGCGACTCCGCGTCCGCGGTGCCGGTCCTGACCGAACTCGCCGGGGCCTCCCCGGTCGGGCTGCGCGCGCTGGAGACGCTGGCCGAGATCGGCATGACACCGGCGGAACTGCGGCCGAGGCTCCGGCACTGCGCCTGGTCGCCGACGCGCCTGATGTCGGTGGGCTGGCCGCCGGAAATCCCGCATCCGGACGAGAAGCTCCGCGCCACGGCCCTGCGCCTGCTCGGTTAGGACGAGGTTCTCGCGCCAAGCCCTTGGGACGCGAACGGGCCGCCCCGTGAGGAGCGGCCCGTTCGGTTGGTGTGGTTACTTGCTGATCAGGTTGCGGAGGACGTACTGGAGGATGCCGCCGTTGCGGTAGTAGTCCGCCTCGCCGGGGGTGTCGATGCGGACGGTGGCGGTGAACTCCTTGCCGTCGGCCTTCACCGTGACCTCGTCGGGGACGCCGCCCTGGTTCATGGCGGTGACGCCCGTGATGTCGAACGTCTCGGTGCCGGTGAGGCCGAGGGTCTGCGCGGTCTCGCCGTCCTTGAACTGCAGCGGCAGTACGCCGAGGCCGATGAGGTTCGAGCGGTGGATGCGCTCGTAGGACTCGGCGATGACGGCGCGGACGCCGAGGAGCGCGGTGCCCTTGGCGGCCCAGTCGCGGGACGAGCCGGAGCCGTACTCCTTGCCGGCGATGACCACGAGCGGGATGCCCTGGTCGACGTAGTTGCGCGAGGCGTCGTAGATGAACGACTGCGGCGCCCCGTCTTGGGTGAAGTCGCGGGTGTAGCCGCCCTCGACGCCGTCCAGGAGCTCGTTGCGGAGCCGGATGTTGGCGAACGTCCCGCGGATCATGACCTCGTGGTTGCCGCGGCGCGAGCCGTAGGAGTTGAAGTCCTTGATCGCGACGCCGTTGTCCTGGAGGTACTGCGCGGCGGGCGTGCCGACCTTGATGGCCCCGGCCGGGGAGATGTGGTCGGTGGTGACCGAGTCGCCCAGCTTCGCCAGGACGCGGGCGCCGTGGATGTCGGTGACCGGGTCCGGCTCGGCGCCCATGCCGTCGAAGTACGGAGCCTTGCGGACGTAGGTGGACGACTCGTCCCACTCGAACAGGTCGCCGGTCGGGATCTCGAGTCCGGTCCAGCGCTCGTCGCCCTTGAAGACGTCGGCGTAGCTCTCGGTGAACATCTCCTGCCCGATGGACGACTCGACGATGGAGGCGACCTCCTCGGGCGCGGGCCAGATGTCGCGCAGGTAGACGGGGCCGTCAGTGCCCTCGGCGATCGGGTCGTTGAGGATGTCGATGTCCATCGTCCCGGCGAGCGCGTAGGCGATGACCAGCGGCGGCGACGCCAGGTAGTTCATCTTCACGTCGGGGCTGATGCGGCCCTCGAAGTTGCGGTTGCCGGACAGCACCGCGGTGACCGCGAGGTCGTTGTCGTTGACGGCCTTGGAGATCTCCGGCTGCAGCGGGCCGGTGTTGCCGATGCAGGTGGTGCAGCCGTACCCGACGAGGTTGAAGCCGATCTTGTCGAGGTACGGGGTGAGGCCGGCGCGCTCGTAGTAGTCGGTGACGACCTGCGATCCGGGCGCGAGCGAGGTCTTGACCCACGGCTTGCGGGTCAGGCCCCTCTCCACGGCGTTCCTGGCCAGCAGCGCCGCGCCGATCATCACGTACGGGTTGGACGTGTTGGTGCAGGACGTGATGGCGGCGACGGCGACGTGGCCGTGGTCGAGTTCGAAGCTCGTCCCGTCGTCGAGGGTGACGGGGACGCGCTTGTGCGGGCGGCCGGAGCCGTTGGGGTCGACGTGCCGGGGCTTGTCGCCCTCGGTCTCCTGGACGATCGCCGGGCTGTCGGAGGCCGGGAAGCTCTCGTTGGACGCCTCGTCCAGCGCGCCCAGGACGCTCTCGACGTAGTTCTGCACGTCCCGCCGCCAGGTGGTCTTGGCGTTCGACAGGGCGATGCGGTCCTGCGGGCGCTTCGGGCCGGCCAGCGACGGGACGACCGTCGAGAGGTCCAGCTCCAGGTACTCGGAGAACTCGGGCTCCACGGACGGGTCGAGCCACATGCCCTGCGCCTTCGCGTACGCCTCGACGAGCGCGATCTGCTCCTCGTCGCGCCCGGTCAGCCGCAGGTACTTCAGCGTCTCGTCGTCGACGGGGAAGATCGCGCAGGTGGAGCCGAACTCGGGGCTCATGTTGCCGATCGTGGCGCGGTTGGCCAGCGGCAGCGCGTGCACGCCCTCGCCGTAGAACTCGACGAACTTGCCGACGACGCCGTGCTCGCGCAGCATCTCGGTGATGGTGAGGACCAGGTCGGTCGCGGTGGTGCCGGCGGGCAGCTCACCGGTGAGCTTGAAGCCGACGACGCGCGGGATGAGCATCGAGATCGGCTGGCCGAGCATCGCGGCCTCGGCCTCGATGCCGCCGACGCCCCATCCGAGGACGCCGATGCCGTTCTGCATGGTCGTGTGCGAGTCGGTGCCGACGCAGGTGTCGGGGTATGCGGCGCCGTTGCGGTCGAAGACCACGCGAGCCAGGTGCTCGATGTTGACCTGGTGGACGATGCCGGTGCCGGGCGGGACGACCTTGAACTCGTCGAACGCCGTCTGCCCCCAGCGCAGGAACTGGTAGCGCTCCCTGTTGCGCTCGTACTCCCGCTCCACGTTGCGCTCGAACGCCTGCGCGGTGCCGAAGTAGTCGACGATGACGGAGTGGTCGATGACCATCTCGGCCGGGGCGAGGGGGTTGATGCTGCTCGCGTCCCCGCCGAGGTCCCGGACGGCCTCGCGCATCGTGGCCAGGTCCACCACGCACGGCACGCCGGTGAAGTCCTGCATGATCACGCGGGCCGGGGTGAACTGGATCTCCTTGCTCGGCGCGGCCTGGGAGTCCCAGCCCGCGAGCGCGCGGATGTGGTCGGCCGTGACGTTCGCGCCGTCCTCGGTGCGCAGGAGGTTCTCCAGGAGCACCTTCAGGCTGTACGGGAGACGGGCCGAGCCCTCGACGGCGTCCAGCCGATGGATGTCGTACGACTTGTCGCCTACCTGCAGCTTGTCAAGGCTGCCAAAGCTGTTCGCGGACACGGACTCCTCCTCCGTCACCACCGCGCGTCCGGTCCGAAACATGAGCGCGCGGCGCTTCGTCTTGATCTTCATAGGCCCGCCCGCGGCCGGCGTCCGGCGCGGTGAAGCGGGTGCTCGCCTACTTGATCCTGCCTTAGTCGGGCTTCTGACCGGCAATCAGGGGACCCTAACTTCGGCAGGTTTTCTCTTGATGTCAAGCTATCTCAAATTTATCTCGATATCAAGCTACTTGCCTCTCCCCGCCCGGGCCGGACGCCGCGTGCCGGAACCGGGCGCGCCGGGTGCGGCGGGCGCGCGAGACGTTGACGATCACTTCCCCGGTCGTTAAGGCGGCTTTAAAAGAGTTGCCGCTAACGTCCGGACGGCAATCGGGAGTCGCCGAATTCCGGCGGCCGACCGGAAGGCAATCGGAAGGAATGCTCGTATGCGCAGGACCATCGCCTATCCACTCGCCATTCTCACGGCCGCCGGGTCGACGCTGGTCACCGCCGGTCCCGCGGCCGCACACGGCTACATCTCGTCCCCGCCGAGCCGGCAGGCATTGTGTGCCGCGGGCGCGGTGCCCGACTGCGGGCCGATCCAGTTCGAACCGCAAAGCGTCGAAGGCCCGAAGGGGCTGCGAAACTGCCACGGAGGGCTCAGCCAATTCGCGGTGCTGTCCGACGAGAGCCGCAACTGGCCGGCGAAGTCCGTCGGCAGCACGGTGAGCTTCAGCTGGACGCTCACCGCGCGCCACCGCACCAGCACCTGGGAGTACTTCGTCGGCGGCACCCGCGTGGCCGTGTTCGACGACGGCAACCAGATCCCGAACTCGGTCGTGACGCACCAGGTCGACCTCAGCGAGTTCCCGGGGCGGCAGACCGTCCTCGCGGTGTGGAACATCGGCGACACACCGAACGCGTTCTACAACTGCGTCGACCTGAACGTCGGCGGCGGCTCCGGGACGCAGCCGCCGGCCTCCCCCTCCCCGACGGCGGAGCCCTCCACCGCCCCGACGACCGCGCCCTCCACTCCCCCGACGCGGCCCGCGCCGACCGGCGCCCCCGCCGACGGTGAGGCCTGGCAGCCGGGCGTGACGTACCGCGTCGGCGACGAGGTCACCTACGAGGGCGTCCGGTACCGGTGCCGCCAGGCGCACACGACGATCCGCAGCTGGGAGCCGGTGTTCACCCCGGCCCTGTGGCTCGCGCTGTGAGCCGCCGTCCCCGCCGCCGCGCCGTGCTGCCGGCGGTGCTCGTCGTGCCCCTGCTGCTGACGGCGTGCGGCGGCGGACAGGAAGAGGGGGCATCGCCGAAGCCGGCGAGCGCCTCCTCGGGCGCCCCGGCCGCGTCCGGCCACAACGACACGGACGTCATGTTCCTGCAGATGATGATCGCGCATCACAAGCAGGGGGTGGAGATGGCGCGGGTGGCCGCGGAGCGCGCCGAGCGCGACGAGGTGCGCCTTCTCGCCGCGGCCGTCGTGGCGACGCAGTCCCAGGAGGTGAAGACGATGAGCTCCTGGCTCCGCTCGTGGTCGAAGCCGACCACGAACGATCACCCGCCGAGCGTGCACGCCGCCCACGGCGGGATGCCGGCCACCGGCCCCAAGGAGATCAAGACGCTGAAGCAGACCAAGGGGGCGGGGTTCGAGCCGGCGTTCCTCAACCTGTTCGTCGCGCACCAGCACAACGCCGTGGAGATGGCGCGGATGGAGACGAGCAAGGGCGGCAACCGGGACGCCAAGGCGTTCGCGAAGCGCGTCCAGGAGTCCCGGACGGACCAGATCCGGCAGATGCTCGGCCTGCTCAACAGCTGAGGCCGGGTGGAGTTTCCGGGCGGGATTTCCTTCGCCGGGCGGGGCGCGGCCATAGCAGCCGCGGTCCGCCCGGCGAAGCGCGACCGAACATTCCGAAGCGGTTTTTCGACCCTCATATAATGGTCTATCGTCCGATCGTGGCTACCGTGTTGCTGGTTGAAGACGACGAGCATGTCCGGCAGGCGTTTCTCCGGGAACTGCGGGATTTGGGGCATGCGGTGCGCAGCGCCGCGCGGGCGCTGGACGCGCTGCGGGACGTGGCGGCCGACGCGCCCGACGTCGTGGTCCTCGACCTGGGGCTGCCCGACCTCGACGGCGGTGAGGCGCTGAAGATGCTGCGCGCCGTCTCGGACGTGCCGGTGATCGTGGCGACGGCCCGCGACGGCGAACAGGAGATCATCCGCCTCCTGCAATCGGGTGCCGACGATTATCTGGTCAAGCCTTTTTCGGCCGGCCATCTGCATGCCCGGATCGAGGCGGTGCTGCGGCGGGCTCGGACGGAGACCCGGCAGAAATCACTCGTGGTCGGGGAACTCATCGTCGATATCGACCGGCGGCAGGCGAAAATGGGCGAGAACGTCCTGCAACTGTCCCGCAAGGAATTCGACATGCTGGCGTTCCTGGCCCGCAACGCCGGGCGGGTCGTGACCCGGCGGGAACTTCTCATCGAGGTGTGGCAGCAGCCCTACGGGGACGACCAGACCATCGATGTGCACCTGTCGTGGCTGCGCCGCAAACTGGGCGACCGCTCCGCCGCGCCGCGCTATCTGCACACCGTGCGCGGCGTCGGGGTGATGCTGGCGGCACCCGAATGACCGGCGGCTCAGCCACCGCTCGGCGTGACGCGCCACACCGCCACGTCGACAGGTGATCGCCTGCACCGTGGCCGGACGTGTCACTTCTTGGGGACGTAGAGGCGGATGTCGTCGATCTTCGCCGAGCCCTCGTAGTAGTTCAGGTGCGGGTCGCCGATGATGAAGGAGTCGGGGTAGGCCGAGCCCGCGGGCCAGGTGTGCTCGGTGGTGTAGGTCCCCGCCGGGCCCTTGTGCGTGATCTGCTGGTCGAACCGTCCGTCGTACTCACCGGGGGTCTGGTTGTAGTGCCAGATCGGCCGGCCGTCCTCGACGAAGGCGTGGTGGTACCGGAGCGTGGCCTGCCCGATGTGGCGGAACGGGCCGCTCATCTCGACGGTGTAGCCGGTGGCGCCGCGTTCGACCGCGAACCGGTAGGACTCCTGCGGCATCAGCTCCGGCTGGAGCTCGGCGCTGGTGAGCAGGTCCCGGTACTTGCCGTCGGGGCCGAACGTCCCGTCGCCCGAATAGTTTCCGCAGGCGGTCTTGTAGTAGTACTCGGTGCCCACGTTGTTGTTGCGGGTGATCTTGTCGCCGCGCGGGAAGATGGCGTTGACCCCGTTGAACGTCCCGTCCGGCGCCCCGTAGATCTCGCCGGTCTTCGGATTGCAGACGCCGTTGTTCTGGGACCAGCGGGCGTTGCTGAAGTACCCGTCCATGATGACCTTGCGCCGGTAGTGGATGCCCGGGTTGCTGTGCGGCGCCGGGGTGGCGTAGTCGAGGACGGTCATGTAGTAGAAGCCGTTCTCCTGGCGGACGTCGCCGTACTCACAGCGCGTCTTGCCGGGCTGCGCGCCCTGGAACGTCCAGGGGTAGCCGGTCTTGCACGGTTCCTGCGTGTAGCCGTTGTACTTGCCGTCGTACTCGAAACTGCCGTCGCGCTTGCCGCCGAAGTCGATCCCGCGCAACGTCATCTCCACCCGGTAGCGCGGGGGCAGCGGCCTGGTGGGCCGGATCAGCACCCCGGCGTCCCAGCTCGGCTCGGACAGCTGCGCCACCTTCTCCCCGCCCGGCAGCCGCGCGGTCGACAGGCCCGGCTGGGAGTCGGGACGGCCGTCCTTGTCCTTGTCGACGGCGGCGATCTCAGCGGTCAGCCAGCCCCGCTTGCCGAACTCCACGCGCTTGCGGAACACGTTCAGTGAGGCGAGCTGCTCCTCGAAGGCGGGCCCGCTGATCTTCTTCCACACCTCACCGTCGTCATCGAACTGGTCGACGTGCCACGGGCTGTCCGGCCCCTGCGGATCCAGACGCCACGGAGCCTCGTCCACGGTCAGCGGCCGGCTGAACCCCTCCTGCGCCACCAGGACCCAGCCCTCACGCGCCACAGGCGACGACTGCGCGACCGCGACGCCCTGCACCGCAGGGGAGGCGCTCACCGCCGCCACCGCCACGACCGCCACTGGAACCTTCCAACGTCCGTTCACGACGTTCCCTCCAACTCCTGAACGGCATGGCGATGGATCAGCCGCCGATACGCCGGGCCACGCTCCGTAAATTGGTAAGGACCAATTAGTGGCCCCCAGGTGGACCAGTGGGCTTCCGTGCCAGTTGACGACGCCTGCAGCCCGCACGGGCGGACGACTCGCCCCGCCGATTGGTAAGCGCACGAACCGGGGCCACGTCCCATGCTCGGAAGAACTTCGCGAGCGAATCGAACGCCGAACGCCTCTCGCCCACCCGTTCTCATGGTGGGCAACAGTAATTGAATCCTGATCGACTGGTCAATACCACTTGGCCTGATATCGGCTCAGTACTCGTAGACCTGGATGATCGGCGGATGGCCGTTCCATTTCGCGAACACCGCCGAGCCGTGGACGTCATCGGTCAGATCGACGCGCAGCCACTTGGACTGCCGCCACACCTTGGCGCGGAAGCCGTTGTCGGGCGTGGCCGACACCAGCCGCGCCTCGTCGCCGGACAGCGCCAGCACGACGCGTCCGGACTTGACCGTGTAGGTGCGCACCGTCTCGCCCGGCGCCTGGGACGGCTTCGGGGACGCCGACCGCCCGCCACCGGCGGCCGTGGACGTGCCACCGGAACCGGGGCGCGGCGAGGACGAGGTGGGGGACGGGGAGGGCGCCGGTTCGGCGGAGGCCCCGGAGGAGGGGGCCGGTCCCGGTGGCCGCCCCTGCCGGACGGGCACCTCGGCGGCGAGGTCGGGGCCGGCCAGGGTGGTCCCGCGCATCGCGTCCCCCACACCGGCCCAGCTGATCACCATGCCGGTGACCGTGGTGGCCACCCAGACCGCCATGAAACCGATTCTTGCTTGCACAAGCCTCTTTCCCGTCATCGGAGCTTATCTTTCTCCCGTGAATCGACTGGTCCGCCGTCGGTGGAAGGAGATGCCGGATGAGAACCTCGCTGGCACGGATCGCGACGGCGGTGACGGCGATGGTGGCGCTGTCGTTCGTCGTTCCGCTGGGGCTGCTGAACGGCCAGATGGCGCGGGACCGGGCGCTGACCGCGGCCGAACGGCAGGCCGCCTCGCTGGTGCCGGTGCTGACGGTCACGGGCGACCCGGCCGCGCTGGACGACGCGGTCGGCTCCGTCCCGGCCGGGACGGCGGGACGGCTGGCACTCCATCTGCCCACCGGCGAGGTGCTGGGGTCTCCGCACGCCCCGCCCGCCGACCTGGACGCGGCGCGGCGGCAGAGCCGCACCGCCACCGTCGCGGCGCCGGGCGGGCAGGTGCTGCTGCGGCCGGTGCTGCTGGAGGCCGGGCGGCTGGCGGTCATCGAGGTGTACGTGCCGCAGGAGGAGCTGAGCCGGGGCGTCGCCAAGTCCTGGCTGGTCCTCGCCCTGGTGGCGCTCGCGCTGGTGCTGGTGTCGGTGGCGATGGCCGACCGGCTCGCCAAGCGGGTGGTGCGGGCCGCCGACCGGCTCGTGCAGGCGGTGACGCACGTCGCCGCGGGCGACCTGGCGGCGCGCGTCGATCCGCAGGGGCCGGCGGAGCTGCGCGCGGCCGGGGAGGCGTTCAACCACATGGCCGACCGGCTCGCCCGGCTGCTGGCGGCCGAGCGGGAGGCCGGCGCCGACCTGTCCCACCGGCTGCGGACCCCGCTGACGGCCCTGCGGGTCGATCTCGACGGGCTGGCCGCCAATCCCGGCGATCTCAGCCGGCTGGCGCAGAGCCGCAGCGCGCTGGAACGGGTGGAGACGGCGGTCGACGACATCATCGCGGCGGCGCGGCGGCCCGCCGGGACGTCCGGCAAGGCGGTCGCGGCGGCGGCGGGCTGCGACGCGGCCGAGGTGGTCCGCGGGCGGCTGCGGTTCTGGTCGGCGCTGGCCGAGGACCAGGACCGCGGCTGGGACCTGGCCGGCGCCGAGGGGCCCGCGCCGGTCCCGGTCGCCGAGGCCGACCTGGCCGCGGCGCTGGACGCGCTGATGGGCAACATCTTCCGGCACACCCCGCACGGCACCGCCTTCCGTCTCACCGTCCACCGCGGCCGGCACTCCACCGGCCTGCTGTTCAGCGACGCCGGTCCCGGCATCGCCGACGCCGGCGCGGCACTGCGGCGCGGTGCCAGCGGCGCCGGGTCCACCGGACTGGGCCTGGACATCGCCCGGCGCCTGGCCGAGTCCACCGGCGGGTCGCTGCGCGTCGGCACCTCACCGCTGGGCGGCGCCCACATCGAACTGTGGCTGCGCACCGCCCCGAAGCCGTCCCCCCGGCGCTCGGCCCGCCGCGCCGAGCGGCGTGCCGACCGTCAGTCACAGCGTTCCAAATGAACGACCGCGCCGGCCCGGCCCCCCGATGTCTTATTCAGGTCTTAAGGAAACGCTGAAACGTCGTTATGGGAGGTGTGCGGCTATGGGATGCGGGTGTGCGGCTGAGCGGGCGGCGATGAGTTCCGCCGTCCCGGGTGGTCTCAACCGGTGACCGTCGAACCAGGGGCCGCTGGGCCCCGGGAAGGACACCGGATGACCACGAAGGCCGGCGGCAAGCAGTACGAGCTGGACGTGCGGTTCACCGTGCCCCTGCAGAAGAGCCCGGCCAAGGGCGGCTGGACGTACGTCGTCTGGCCCGAGTCCGCGGCGTTCTTCAGGACGCGGGGGCTCGTCAAGGTCAGGGGGACCATCGACGGGCACCCGTTCGAAGGCTCCTTCATGGCGCTGGGGGACGGCACCCACAAGCTGGCGGTGAAGGCCGAGATCCGGCGGGCGCTCGGCAAGGAGGCCGGCGACGACGTCACCGTCCACCTGGAGGAACGCCTCGGGTGAGCCGGCAGTAAGTACTCCTTGTACTGTTCTCGTCCGTGACGACTGATTCGACCGTTCCACTGGGGCGACGGCTCTGGACGATGCTGGTCATCCTCGGTTTCGTCGGGCAGCTCGCCTGGACGGTCGAGAACATGTACCTCAACGTGTTCGTCTACGACACGATCAGCGGCAATCCCGATGTGATCGCGGCGATGGTGGCGGCGAGCGCGGTGGCGGCCACGGTGGCGACGCTGACGATCGGGGCCCTGTCCGACCGGATGGGACGCCGGCGGGCGTTCATCGCCGCCGGGTACGTCGTGTGGGGGCTGTGCACCGCCGCGTTCGGGCTGATCAGCGTGGACTCCATGGCGGCCGTCGCGCCGGTCGCCGACGCCGTCGCGGTCGCGGTGGTCACCATCGTCCTGCTCGACTGTGTGATGTCGTTCCTCGGTTCGGGCGCGAACGACGCGGCGTTCCAGGCGTGGACGACCGACGTGACGCGGACGGAGAACCGCGGGCGGGTTGAGGCGGTGCTGGCCGTCATGCCGCTGATGTCGATGCTGGTGGTGTTCGGCGGCTTCGACTGGATGACGCGCGACGGCCGGTGGTCGCTGTTCTTCCTCGTCATCGGCCTGATCATCGCGGCGGCCGGGGTCGTGGCATGGGTGTTCGTCCGGGACGTCCCGGTGGAACGGCAGGCCGGCGGGTACCTGAACGCCCTCGTCCACGGGCTGCGCCCGAGTTCGATGCGCGCGAACCCGGGGCTGTACTTCGCGCTGTCGGCGTGGTGCGTGTGGGGCGTCTCCACGCAGGTCTTCCTGCCGTATCTGATCATCTATCTGGAGCGGTACCTGGAGATCGAGGGGTACGCGCTGGTGCTGGCGGTGGTGCTGACCGGAGCGTCCGCCGTCAGCGTCCTGTCCGGGCGGATCATCGACCGGGTCGGGAAGGTCCGGTTCCTCACCCCGGCGATCGCGGTGTACGGGGCGGGGCTGCTGCTGATGCCGCTCGCCCGCGACATGATCACGGTGATGGGCGCCGGGCTGGTCCTGATGTCGGGGTTCATGCTCGTGCTGGCGCCCATCGGCGCGCTCGTCCGCGACTACACGCCGCCCGGGCGGGCCGGGCACGTCCAGGGCCTGCGGATGGTGTTCGCCATCCTCATCCCTATGATCATCGGACCGTATCTCGGCGCCGCCGTCATCAAGGGCGCCGACGAGCGCTACGAGGACCTCGGCGTCCTCAAGCACGTCCCGACGCCGGCGATCTTCCTGGCGGCGGCGGCCGTGCTCGTGCTGATCGTCCCGCCGGTGCTGGCGCTGCGGCGGGACACGACGAAGAGGGAGGCCCTCCGGTGACGCTGCTGACGCGGTGGGGCGCCGAGCTGGACCCGGACGCGGTGCTGCCCGAGTATCCGCGGCCGCAGCTCGTCCGCGACGGCCACCTCAACCTGAACGGACGCTGGGAGTACGCGTTCACCGGCGGGGGACGGCGGCAGCCCGCGGAGTACGACGGCGAGATCATCGTGCCGTTCTCGCCCGAGTCGCCGCTGTCGGGCGTCGGGCGGCAACTCCGTCCGGACGAGACGCTCTGGTACCGGCGGACCGTCGACCTGCCGGACGGGTTCCGGCCCGAAGGCCACCGGGTCCTGCTGCACTTCGGCGCGGTCGACCAGACCTGTCACGTGTTCGTCAACGACATCGAGGTCGGCGGCCATGAGGGCGGCTACCTGCCGTTCTGTCTCGACATCACCGACGCCTTGCGGGACGGTTCCGGCACGCTCGTCGTCGAGGTGCGCGACCCGTCCGATACGGGCGACCGGGCGTGGGGGAAGCAGAAGCTCAAGCGCGGCGGGATCTGGTACACGGCGCAGTCCGGCATCTGGCAGACCGTGTGGATCGAGTGCGTGCCCGCCGTCCATGTCGAGCGTCTCACCCTCGTCCCGCACCTGGACGAGTCATGCGTCGAGGTGACCGTCCACGCCGAGGCGGACCAGCCGGCGCAGATCCAGATCCACGCGGAAGGCGAGGTCGTCGGGCAGGCCGACGCGGCTCCCAACGAGGCGGTGCGGATCCCGGTACCGGACGTCCGGCCGTGGAGCCCCGAGGACCCGTTCCTCTACGACGTCACGGTCCGGCTGGGCGACGACCACGTCGCAGGCTACTTCGGCATGCGGTCGTTCGGCGTGGGCCCCGACGAGAACGGGACGCCGCGGCTGCTGCTCAACGGCCGCCCGTACTTCCACGCCGGGATCCTCGACCAGGGCTACTGGTCGGACGGCATGTACACCGCGCCGTCCGACGAGGCGATGGTGCACGACATCGCCACGATGAAGCGGCTCGGCTTCACGATGCTCCGCAAGCACATCAAGGTGGAGCCGCTGCGCTGGTACCACCACTGCGACCGGCTCGGCATCCTCGTCTGGCAGGACATGGTGAACGGCGGCGGCCCGTACCGCCCGGCCGTGATCACCCCGCCCGCCGTGGTCCCGATGCGGCTCGGCGACGGCAGGCACGAGTGGTTCGGACGGGCCGGCGCCGGCGGCCGTGAACGCTTCCGCGAGGAGATGCGGGAGACGATCGGGCATCTCCGGAACGTGGTGAGCATCGCCGTCTGGGTGCCGTTCAACGAGGGCTGGGGCCAGTTCGACGCGGCCGCCGTCGCCGCCGAGGTCAAGGCGCTCGACCCGACGAGGACCGTCGACCACGCGAGCGGCTGGCACGACCAGGGCGCGGGCGACCTGAACAGCCTGCACGTCTATTTCCGGCGTTTCCGCGTGCCGCGCCGCAGCGACCCGCGCGTGCTCGTCCTGTCCGAATACGGCGGATACAACCTGCGGGTGGACGGCCACGCGTTCAACGACAAGGACTTCGGGTACAAGCGCTACGACTCCGCCGGGCGTCTCGGGGCCGCGTTCGCCCGGCTGCACGCGCAGCAGATCGTCCCGGCGATCCCGCGCGGGCTCAGCGCGACCGTCTACACGCAGCTGTCGGACGTCGAGGACGAGCTGAACGGCCTGCTCACCTACGACCGCGAGGTCTGCAAACTCCCCGAGGATCTGGTCCGCTCGGTCAACGCGAGGCTCCGCCTCACCGGCGGGACGGGCCTCACCAGCGCTGGCGGGCCTCCTCCGCCCACCCGGTGAGGCCGTCGAAGTCGATCCACGTCCCGTCGTCGGTCCGGGCGCGCCCGCTGAAGCGCCCGAAGCACTGGTGCGTCTCGGTGCCGACGATCCCCAGTTCCGTGCGCGCGACCTTCTCGTGGAACGGGTGGAACTTCGCCTCGACCCGGCCGCCGGTGATCGTCCACGGGCGCGTCCAGTCGGCGCGGTCGTAGTTCCAGTCGAGCTCCTCGCCGATCTTGTGCAGCCGGCCGTCGACGAACAGCGCGTTCTCCGTCATGCCGGTGCCGTCGGTCCATTTGCCGCCGAGCTGGAGCGCCAGGCCCGGCCCGCAGGCCGCCGCCCAGTTCCACGTCATCCGGTACGGCCACTTGCCGCGCCCGTGGTCGAGGACGGCGAACGAGCCCTCCCCGATCTCGTGCTCACCGGACGGGAGCAGCAGCCGCCCCGTCACCGGCCGCCCGAGGTCCTTCACCGTGTACTGGAACCGCCGGGGCCCCCAGGGGATCACGACGCCGAGCGACTCGTGGCCGTCCGGCAGCGGGATCTCCACATCGAGATCGAAGCCGGCGCCGGGCGCGAGCGCCCGCACCCGGGAGCCGCCCGGATGCTGCCGGACGCCGACCGCCACTCCCCCGCCCCGCGCGGACGCCTCCCCCACGCCGCTGCGATCGGGGAAGGCCGCACCGCGCGCCAGCGGGACGACCGCGTCCTTGCCGATCTCCTCCCCGGTCTTGCGGTCGAGGACGTAGACGCCGTGCACCCCGGCGTAGTCCAGCGACGAGGCGACGAGCCCGATGATGTGCCGGGGCGTGACGATGCCCCAGTACTCCCAGCGCTTGGCCCGTCCCCAGCCGCGCAGGTTGGCGCGGTGCAGGGGGCGACGCGTCCAGCCGACCGCGTCCGGGTTGAGCCGCCCGTCCGGCAGGCACAGGTCGACGGCCTCGGTGATCTCGCGTTCATGGGTCGGCATTCCCCGAGCCTAGCCACCGGAGGCCGGTCGGCTCAGGACGGGTCCGGGGCCCAGGAACCGTGGAAGCCGAGGGGGACGCGGACCGGGAGGTGGACGGTCGCGACGGGTTCGCCGGTGAAGTCCTGGGACGCGATGATGACGAGGTCGGTGGCCCCCCGGACGGGGTCGAACACCAGGGCCATCAGGTAGCCGTCGTCCTCGGCGGAGTCGGGCGCCGACGGGACGAACACGGCCTCGCCGACGCCGGAGCCCGCGGGGAACAGGCGCGTCTCGGACGATCCGCCCCGGTAGTCGTGTTTCATCATGCCCTCGCCGGCCTGGTTCTGGACGGCGGCCTCGGCGGTGACGGTGTAGCCGTACCGGTGCCGCCGCGTGCTGAGCCGCTCGTCGACGCGCGGGAACTCCTGCGCGCGGTCGTCGACGGTCTCCTGCACGACCTTCCCGGCGGCGGGGTCGATCGTCCAGCGGTCCAGGGTCGGCGGCGGGTTGCCCTCCAGCCGTCCGCCGTGGAGGAAGCTCGGGAAGCGGGCCAGGTCCACGACCACCTGGTCGCCGTCGTCGTAGGCGTTGAGGGTGTGGAAGACCCAGCACGGCGGGATGTCGATCCAGCGGACGTCGTCGGCGCCGCCGTCGCGCGGCATCACGCCGACGCGGGCGGGGTGGGCGTCGTTCCACGCGTACGGGAGGCGCGCCCCCGCCTCGGCCATGGCCATCGAGAACGTGATGGGCAGGTCGTAGATGATCACGTACTTCCGCGTCAGTGCGAAGTCGTGCACCATCGGGCCGTCGGAGACCGGGATCTCCACCGAGCGGGTGATCTCGCCGGAGGCGCTCAGGACGGTGTACTCCAGGTGCTCCCAGCCGAAGAAGTACCCGACGGCGTGCAGTTCCCCGGTCTCCGGGTCCGCCTTCGTGTGGGCGGTATAGCCGCCCTTGAGGGTGCCGCCGAAGTCGCACGGGCCGAGGGTGCGCAGTTCGTCGTCGAGCCGGTACGGCCTGGCGCCCGCCTCGACGAGGGCGAGGGTGTCCCCGTTGTGGGCGATGACGTTGGTGTTGGGCGCCATGTCGAAGTTCTCGACGACCGGTCCGGCGGGCCACGGCTCGCCGAGCCGCTCGGCGACCTTCTTCGAGCGGACCCAGCGGTTGCGGTACCACTCGGCGCGGCCGTCGCGGAGCCGGACGCCGTGCACCATGCCGTCGCCGAGGAACCAGTGGTAGGACGGGTCGTCCTCGATCCCGATCGGGTTGGGGCCGATGCGCAGGTAGCGCCCGCGCAGGCCGGACGGGACGCGTCCGGTGACGGGCAGGTCGTGGGCGGTGACCTCCTCGGTGACGGGTGCGAGGAGCCCTTGCAGGTAGGGGTTGGTCATGATGGCCTCACTTCCGGGGGGTGACGAAGAAGCCGGACGACGCGCCGCGCATGAGGGTGTCGACGACCGTGTCCGCGTCCGGCAGGTGGCCGTCGAGTTCGAGGCTGACGAAGCCGTGGATGGCGGCCCAGAACGAGGCGGCCACGTGCCGGGGCGGCGCGTCGATGAGCAGGCCGGCGGCGGCGCAGGCGGCCACGGCGTCCTCCAGGATCATGTACGCGGACAGCGCCGTGGCCAGGGCCTTCTCACCGGGCTGGAAACCGGGGACCGGCTCGCCGAACATCAGCCCGTAGTAGTTGCGCTCGGCGAGCGCGTTGGCCCGGTAGGCGAGCCCCAGTTCCCGCAGGTGGACGCGCGGGTCGGGGTCGTGCGGGACGGCGGCGAGGCGCCGGCGGAACCGCTCGAAGCCCTCGATGTAGAGCGCCTCGGTGAGCCCGGCCTTGCCGCCGAACATGCGGTACAGGACGGTGGTGGAGCAGCCGGCCTCGGCGGCGATCCGGCGCAGCGCGAGCGCCTGCGGGCCCTCGGTCGCCAGCAGCCGGCTCGCGGCGTCCAGCAGCGTGGTGCGGATCGCCTCGTCGCCCTGCCGCTGTGCCAGCTCGAAAGCACTCGGAGCCGCGGTGTCCCCCGCCATCGACCAACCTCTCAGTAACGACGTTTTCCTTACGTAACATCGTTATCGCACACCGGACGAGAGAAGGTCAACCCTCGGGCTGGGGAGCGGGTCACGATGCCGACGACGCGGCCCGGCCCGTACCAGCCGGGTACGGCAAGGAGCCGCAAGCTCGCCCCTCATGATCGGGAAGCTGACTAACTCCATACCTTGGCCGGGGTTTTTCCGGTGCCGGTCCTGCCGATCACCATGAAGGTGATCATTGAATCGCGCTGGAGCGCCGACGAGCACGATCGCGCACTGGACCGGCTCGCCGCCCGGGAGAACTTCCCGGTCGCGGCGCGGCTGCTGCCGGCCCGGCACCGCGCCGGCCTGCGGGCCGTCTACGGCTTCGCGCGGCTCGTCGACGACATCGGCGACGAGGCGCCGCAGGAGCAGCGCGCCAAGCTCCTCGGCCTCGTGGACGACGACCTGGACCGCGTGTTCGCCGGACGGACGCCGAACCTGCCGCAGTTACGGAGGCTGGCGGAGACGGTGCACGCCAACCGGCTTCCGGCGGAGCCGTTCCGCGACCTGGTCCGGGCGAACCGCCAGGACCAGGCCGTCCACCGGTACGAGACGTTCGCGGAGGTCACGGAGTACTGCGCGCTGTCGGCCGCGCCGGTGGGACGCATCGTCCTGCACCTGTTCCGCGCGCACCGGCCCGCCCTCGTGGCGGCGTCCGACGACGTGTGCACGGCGCTGCAGCTCGTCGAGCACTGCCAGGACGCCGGGGAGGACTACAGGAACGGGCGGATCTACCTGCCCGGGGAGGACCTGCGGCGGTTCGGCTGCGCCGAGGAGGACCTGGCCCGGGCGGTGACGCCGACACGGCTGCGGGGCGTCCTGGCGCTGGAGGCGAACCGGGCCGCCGATCTCCTGGACCGGGGGGCCGCGCCGCTGATGGCGGGCCTGACCGGGTGGGCGCGGTTCGCCGTGGCGGGCTACGTGGCCGGAGGCCGCGCGGCTCTGGCGGCACTCACGCGCGCCCGTTACGACGTGCTCGCGCATCCGCCGCGTCCACGACGGGCCGGTGTCCTGGCCCGGTGGGCGCGCGCGGCCGGCAAGGGGGGAACGAAGTGATGGCGGTTTCGGAGGCTTGTGAGCGTTCCGAGCGTGTTTTCGAGGCGTATCGGCACTGTGAGCGGGTGGTGCGTGAGGAGGCCCGCAACTTCTCCTACGGGATCCGGCTGATGCCCGTCCCGAAGCGGCGGGCGATGAGCGCGATCTACGCGTTCGCGCGCGGCGTCGACGACGTCGGGGACGGCCCGGAGCCGGCGTGCGTGCGGCTCGACCTGCTCGACCGTTCGCGGCAGCGGCTGGCGACCGTGCAGGACGTGCTGCGGCGGCGCATCGACGTCGCCGCGCTGGAGGGGCATCCGGTGCTGACCGCGCTGGCGGACGCGGCGGGCCGCTACCCGATCCCGCTGGACGCGTTCGACGAGCTGATCGACGGCTGCGAGGCCGACGTGCGGGGCGCCGACTACGCCACGTTCGACGACCTGCTGCGCTACTGCCAGCGGGTCGCGGGGACGGTCGGGCGCCTGTCGCTCGGGGTGTTCGGCTCGGACGGGCGGCAGCGGGCCGAGGGCCTCGCGGACTCGCTCGGCGTCGCGCTGCAGCTCACCAACATCCTGCGGGACATGCGCGAGGACCGGATGGCCGGGCGGATCTACATCCCCGCCGAGGACCTGGAGCGGTTCGGCTGCACGCTGGAGCTGGACGAGTCCGGCATGTTCGTCGACCCGCCGTGGCGGCTGAACGAGCTGGTCGGCTTCCAGGCGGAGCGGGCGCGAGCCTGGTACGCCGAGGGGCTGCGGCTGCTGCCGCTGCTGGACCGGCGCAGCGCCGCCTGCACGGCGGCGATGGCGGGCATCTACCGGCGGCTGCTGGAGAACATCGCGGCGCGTCCGTCGGCCGCGCTGAACACCCGGGCCTCGCTGCCGACGTGGCAGAAGGCGGTGGTGGCGGCACGCGCGCTGTCGGGGGTGGAGCGGTGAGCGTCGTCATCGTCGGCGGGGGGCTCGCGGGCATCAGCGCCGCGATCGCGCTGCAGGAGTCGGGTGTGCCGGTCACGCTCGTGGAGTCCCGGCCCTGGCTGGGCGGCGCCACGCATTCGTTCCTGCGGGGCGAGCTGTGCGTCGACAACGGGCAGCACGTCTTCCTGCGGTGCTGCTCGGCGTACCAGGGGCTGCTGCGCAGGCTGGGCGCCGACCACCTGGTGGAGACGCAGGACCGGTTCGACGTCCCCGTCCTGCTGCCGGGCGGCGAGGCGGCGCGGCTGAGGCGGTCGAACCTGCCCAGCCCGCTGCACCTGCTGCCCGCGCTGGCGGCGTATTCGCCGCTGTCGGCCGCCGACCGGATCCGGGCCGTCCGCGCGTCGGTCGGGCTCCGGCGGCTCGATCCCGCCGACCCGGCGCTCGACGCCGTGTCCGCGGGGGCGTGGCTCGCCGAGCGGGGGCAGCGGCCGTGGGCCCGGCAGGCGCTGTGGGGGCTGTTCATCACGGCCGCGCTGAACGCCGAGGTCGACGACGCGGCGCTCGGCCTGTCGGCGATGGTGTGCCGCCGCGCCCTGTTCGGACGCGCCGACGCCGCCGACATCGGGCTCCCGCGCGTCCCGCTGGAGGAACTGCACGGCGGCCCGGCGCTGCGGCGGATCGCGGAGATGGGCGGGACCGTCCGCCTCAAGGCCAAGGTCGAGGCGGTCACCACCGACCCGAAGGTCGTCGTGGACGGCGCCCCCGTCGCCGCCGACGCGGTGATCATGGCGGTGCCGCACGACGCGGCGGCGCGGCTGCTGCCCGCGCAGGCGCTGCCCGACCCGCTGCGCTGGCCCGAGCTGGACGCCAGCCCGATCGTGAACGTGCACGTCGTCTACGACCGGAAGGTCATGCACGAGCCGTTCGCCGCCGCCGTCGGCTCGCCCGTCCAGTGGGTGTTCGACCGGACGGCGGTGAGCGGGCTCCGCCGGGGCCAGTACCTCGCGATCTCGCTGTCGGCCGCCGACCGGTGGGTCGACATGCCGACCGCCGAGCTGCGCGCCCGGTTCGTCCCCGAACTGCGGCGGCTGCTGCCCGCCGCGCGGGGCGCCGCCGTCGTGGACCTGTTCGTCACGCGGGAGCGGCGGGCGACGTTCCGGCAGCGTCCCGGCAGCGCGAGCGCCCGGCCCGGCGCGGCGACGCGGGCGCCGGGCCTGTTCCTGGCCGGCGCGTGGACCGACACGGGCTGGCCGGACACCATGGAGGGAGCAGTGCGCAGTGGCCTCACCGCCGCCCGCCTGGCCCGCCGCCACCTGGACGGCCACCTGGAGAGGGTGAGGAACCGATGACCGCTGTTCCGGTCTCGATGACCGATGTCCGTGAGCTCGTCGACGGCGCGCTGCGCGCCGCGGTCGGCCGGCTCGACCCGCGCACCTACCGCGTCGCGGCCTACCATCTCGGCTGGGCGGACAAGGAGGGCCGTCCCCGCAAGGCCCCGGCGGGCAAGGCGCTCCGCCCGGCGCTGGCGCTGCTTTCGGCCCGCGCCGCCGTGGCGCCGCCGGAGAGCGCCCTGCCGGCCGCCGTCGCGGTCGAGCTGACCCACGCGTTCTCGCTCCTGCACGACGACATCATGGACGGCGACCGGACGCGCAGGCACCGCCCCGCCGCGTGGACGGTGTTCGGCGAGGCGTCCGCGATCCTGGCCGGTGACGCGCTCCTCGCCCTCGCCGGCGAGGTGCTGCTGGAGGCGCCGGGCCAGGGCACGGCGCGGGCGGCGCGGACGCTGGCGGCCGCCACACGCCGCCTCATCGCGGGCCAGGCGCTCGACATGGACCTGGAGACCCACCGGCGGATCGGCCTGGACGAATGCATGTCGATGGCGTCCGACAAGACCGCGGCGCTGCTGGCGTGCTCATGCTCGATCGGCGCCGTCCTGGACGGGGCGCCCGAGCCCCTCTGCTCCGCGCTGGAGGCGTTCGGCGCCGACCTCGGGATCGCGTTCCAGCTCGCCGACGACCTGCTCGGCATCTGGGGCGACCCGGCGGCCACCGGCAAGCCCGCGCTGTCGGACCTGCGGTCCCGCAAGATGTCGCTGCCGGTCGTGGCGGCGCTGAGCGCCGACGCGCCCGAGGCGGCGCGGCTCGCCGAGCTGTACGCGCGGCCCGGCCTGTCCGAGGACGACCTGGCCGAGGCCGCCGCGATGGTGGAGGCGGCCGGTGGACGCGCCTGGGCGGAGATGGAGGCCGAGAGCCGCATCCAGCGCGCCGCCGAGCATCTGGTCACGGCCCGGCTGCCCGAACCCGTCCGCGCCGACTTCCTGCACATCGCCGACTTCGTCACCGGACGGGACCACTGATGACAGCGACGCAATCGCCGGAGGCCCCGCGGCCGCCGGAGGCCGCGCAGACCCGGACGGCCGCCGAGGCCCTCGACGCCGCACGCGAGCATCTGCTGCTCCTCCAGTCGCCTGAAGGGTGGTGGAAGGGCGAGCTGCAGACCAACGTCACGATGGACGCCGAGGACCTGCTGCTGCGCGAGTTCCTCGGCATCCGCACCGGCGGCGACACCTACGAGGCGGCCCGCTGGATCCGGTCGCAGCAGGCCGCGGACGGCACCTGGGCGAACTTCCACGACGGCCCGCCCGACCTGTCCACGACCGTCGAGGCGTACGTGGCGCTGCGGCTCGCCGGGGACCAGCCCGACGCCGGTCACATGATCCGCGCCGCCGCCTACGTCCGCAGCGAGGGCGGCGTCCCGGCGACCCGCGTCTTCACGCGGTTCTGGCTGGCGATGTTCGGCCGGTGGCCGTGGGACGAGCTGCCGGTGCTGCCGCCCGAGATGATGTACCTGCCGCGCTGGTTCCCGCTGAACGTGTACGACTGGGCGTGCTGGGCGCGGCAGACGATCGTCCCGCTGTCGGTGGTGGGCGCGCTGCGTCCCGTCCGGCCGTTGCCGTTCGGGCTGGACGAGCTGACCCCCGACTACGACGTCCCGCGGCGCCGGAGGCGGGCCCTGCCCGGGTGGGACGAGGCGTTCGGGACGCTCGACAAGGCCCTGCACGTGTACGAGCGGCGGCCCGTGAAGGCGCTGCGGAGGGCCGCGCTGCGCCGCGCCGGCGAGTGGATCATCGCGCGGCAGGAGCGCGACGGGTCGTGGGGCGGGATCCAGCCGCCCTGGGTGTACTCGCTGCTCGCGCTGAACCTCCTCGGCTACGGCCTCGACCACCCCGTCATCCAGCGCGGCCTGGACGGGCTCGAACGGTTCACGATCCGCGACGAGAAGGGACGGCGGCTGGAGGCGTGCCAGTCCCCCGTCTGGGACACCGTCCTCGCCATGAACGCGCTCGCCGACGCCGGCCTGCCGTCCGGGCACCCGGCCCTGGAGCGGGCGGCGGACTGGGTGATCGGCGAGGAGGTCAAGGGGCCCGGCGACTGGTCGGTGCGGCGCCCCGGGCTGCCCCCGGGCGGCTGGGCGTTCGAGTTCGACAACGACTGCTACCCCGACGTCGACGACACCGCCGAGGCGGTCATCGCGCTGAACCGCGTCCGGCATCCGCGCGCCGAACCGGCGATCGAGCGGGGCGTCCGCTGGATGGCCGGGATGGTGTCCGGGGACGGCGGGTTCGGCGCGTTCGACGCCGACAACACCCGCGCGCTGTGCCGCAGGCTGCCGTTCTGCGACTTCGGGGAGGTCATCGACCCGCCGTCCGCCGACGTCACCGCGCACGTCGTGGAGGCGATGGCGCATCGCGGCATGGCCGACTCGCTGCTGGTCAAGCGAACCGTGGTGTGGCTGCTGAAGGCGCAGGAGGCGGACGGGTCCTGGTTCGGCCGGTGGGGCGCCAACCACGTGTACGGGACGGGCGCCGTCGTGCCCGCGCTGATCGCCGCGGGCGTCCGGCCGGGCAAGCCGGTGATCCGGGACGCGGTGGGCTGGCTGGAGCGCCACCAGCGCGACGACGGCGGCTGGGGCGAGGACCTGCGCTCCTACCGCGACCGGTCGTGGGTCGGGCACGGCGCCTCGACGCCGTCGCAGACCGCGTGGGCGCTGATCGCGCTGCTCGCCGCCGGTGAGCGCGGCCCGTCCGTCGAGCGCGGGATCCGGTGGCTGGCCGAGCGCCAGCGGCCGGACGGGACGTGGGACGAGGAGCACTTCACCGGCACCGGCTTCCCCGGCGACTTCTACATCAACTACCACCTGTACCGCCTGGTGTTCCCGCTGTCGGCGCTCGGCCGGTACCTGAAGGGTGTGTGAGACATGGCGATGCCACTGCGCCAGAGCCTGCGGGTCGGCGGGTACGTGCTGCGCAACAAGCTGGCGGGACGGTCGAAGTTCCCGCTGCTGGTCGAGCTGGAGCCGCTGTACGCGTGCAACCTGGCGTGCGCGGGCTGCGGGAAGATCCAGCACCCGGCGGACGTGCTGAAGCAGCGGATGCCGGTCGAGCAGGCCGTCGCGGCGATCCGCGAGTGCGGCGCGCCGATGGTGTCGATCGCGGGCGGCGAGCCGCTGATGCATCCGCACATCGGGGAGATGGTCGCCGAGCTGGTCGGGATGAAGCGGTACGTGTTCCTGTGCACGAACGCGGCGCTCATCCCAAAGAAGATCGAGCAGTTCGAGCCGTCCCGCTACTTCGCGTGGGCGGTGCACATCGACGGGCTGCGCGAGCGGCACGACGCGTCCGTCTGCAAGGACGGCGTCTTCGACCAGGCGGTGGACGCGATCAGGATGTGCAAGGAGCGCGGGTTCCGGGTCACGACGAACACGACGGTGTTCAACACCGACACCCCGCAGACCGTCATCGACGTCCTCGACTACCTCAACGACGACCTGCGCGTCGACCAGATGATGATCTCGCCCGCGTACGCCTACGAGAAGGCGCCCGACCAGGACCACTTCCTCGGCGTCCAGGAGACCCGGAACCTGTTCCGGAAGGCGTTCGCGGACGGCCGGCGCAAACGCTGGCGGTTCAACCACTCGCCGCTGTTCCTGGACTTCCTCGAAGGGAAGACCGACTTCCCGTGCACGGCGTGGGCGATCCCGTCGTACTCGCTGAAGGGCTGGCAGCGGCCCTGCTACCTGATGGACGACGGCTACGTCGACACCTACCGGGAACTCGTCGAGACGACCGACTGGGACGCCTACGGGCGGGGGCGCGACGACCGGTGCGCGAACTGCATGGCGCACTGCGGCTACGAACCCACCGCCGTGTTCGCGACGATGGGTTCGCTGAAGGAGTCGCTGCGCGCGGTGCGCAGTATCTGACCCGCTCCGGTCTGACTCGGTCCGGTTCGTTTCACCCGGGCTCGTCCCGCAGTTCCTCGATCACGTCGTGGACGGCCGTCATCAGCGCGTCGGCGTCGCCGGTGAGCCCGGGGTCGAGTGAGAGGCCGAAGCACAGCTCGCCGTCGATGCCGAGACCGGCGATCGCGAACGGCGCGCCGGGCGCGAGGGGGACGATCGGGTACACGGCGGTGAGCGGGGCGCCGGCCAGGCGCAGCGGCCGGTCGGTCGCCGGGAGGCTCGAAACGGTCCCCTGGAGGAACCGGCCGCTGTAGGACATCCGGGCGAAGCGGGCGTGCAGGGGCACCGGCATCAGCCGTCCCGCCTGCCACATCACGAACCACGCCGCCTGCGCCCTGGTGCCGGACCGCAGCACCCGGCCGCGCTTGGCGATCAAGGCGAGCCGGTCGGTCTCGGACATCTTGCCGACCGGCAGGTCCACCATGACGGCGGTGGTGTGGTTGCCGACCATCGCGCTGCCCGGCGGCCGCATCATCAGCGGCACCGCGACGCGGCACGTGCCGGGCAGCCCCGGCCCGTGCGGCGGGTCCTCGCTGACGACCCGGTTCAGGGCGCCCGCCACCGCGCAGAGGACGACGTCGGTGACGCGGGCGCCGTGGCGGCGGCCGACGTCCCGGACCGCCGCCAGCGGCAGGCGCATGGTGCTGTACCGGCGCTCGGACGTGCCGGCTGCGGGCAGCCGCTCCGGGCGGGTGACGGCGGTGGCGAGCTGCGCGAGCCCGATGACGGTGGCGAGCGCCTTGCGCAGCGGCCTGCGCGGCGGCATCGGGACGGGCTCGGGCGGCGGCTCCATCAGGTGCACCGCCTGCGCCACGATGCCGACCCCGTCGGCGACCACGTGGTGCATCAGGTACACGACGGCGGTCCGGCCGGGCTCGGCGCCCTGCAGCACGACCATCCGCCACGGCGGCCGGTCCAGCGGCAGGGCCTCGGACTGGATCTCGGCGACGGCGGCGCGCAGCCCGGCCATGCCGTCGACGTGCCGCTCGGTGACGTGCCATTCCCAGTCGACCGGGTCGTGGTCGCGCCAGACGGGGCGGCGCCAGCGGCCCCGCCGGACGAGCCGCTGCCGGAACCGGGGCAGCCCGTCCAGCCGCTTGCCGATCTCCCGGACGAGGTCGGCACGGCCGACGTCGCCCCGCGAGGTGTCCAGCATGATCACGCCGCCGGCCTGCTGGGGCGCGGCGGGCGTCTCCACCGCCATGAAGAAGGCGTCCGGCCCCTCGACCTTCGGGGCCGGGGGGCGAGAGATGCGCTCGGCGATGTACACCGGCACGGCGACGAACGGGACGGCGGCGAACGCGTCCATCAGGAAGTGGTTCGCGGTGGCCATGATGACGTAGAGGGTCACCAGGACGTGCACGACGTTGAGCACCTGCACCCAGCGCTTCGCCTTCACGCGGGCGAGCTCGACGCCGACCCACATCGTCCAGGCCATGTGCAGCGACGGGACGGCCGCGAGCTGGTCGGCGTGCTCGACCAGCGGCGACCCCCACGATCCCCAGGTGCCGCCGAGGAAGACGGTGTCGATGTACCCGTGTTCGGGCATGAGCCGCGGCGGCATGACGGGATACAGGACGAAGCAGCTGAGGCCCGCGAGGTTCATCAGGATGAACGCGTTGCGGGCCGTCCGGTAGCGCTCGGGGTGGCGCACGAACAGCCAGGCCAGCAGGGCGAGCGCGCTGGCGATGTAGGTGATCGCGTACTCGTAGTTCGCGAGCACCCGCACGATGCCCTGGTCGGCGAGCCATCGGTTGAGGGACAGCTCGATGTCGATGTGCAGGGCCTTCTCGAGGTTGTAGATCGCCTCGCCGTGCTCGCGCGCCGACCCGATCCTGGCCTGCTGGGGGAGGCTCGCCACCAGGACGTACACGCCGAACAGCGCCAGCCCGAGCAGCAGTTCCCGGCGGACGCTCAGCCGCCGCCGGCTCGCCGCGCCCTTCGCGAGCACCGTGTCCCGCACGGTCACCGCTTCCTGTGTGCCCATCGTCCTCCCCATACGCCTGATTACCCAAGATTCCCGCGATCAGACGGTGGCGGCCCGAAACGGAGACCACGTCCGGATCACCGCTCGGGAAACGGCATGTTACCCGGGAACAATCTGGCCCTTCCGTACGTCTTCGATATATCGTTGGTGTATCGCGAGAGATCAAAGAGTGGTCTCAGAAGGTGGTGTAGAACATGGGACACAGGCATGCGCACGGCGGCCCCTGGGGACGCGGCGACTTCCCGAACCTCGGCTGGCTGTTCGGCGGCGGTCCCGGTCCCGGACCGTGGGGCCCGCCCGGCGGCTTCGGCCCCGGACCGCGTCCCCCATGGGCGCGCGGGCGCGGCGGGCCCTGGGGCCGGGGACCCAAGGCGCGCAAGGGGAACGTCCGCGCGGCGATCCTCGTCCTGCTCGCCGAGGAGCCGCGCAACGGCTACCAGATCATCCAGGAGATCAACGAGCGCAGCGGCGGCGCGTGGAAGCCGAGCCCCGGCGCGGTGTACCCGGCGCTGCAGCAGCTCGCGGACGAGGGCCTGATCGCGGGCGAGGAGGAGGGCGGGCGCCGGTCCTTCCACCTCACCGACGAGGGCCGCGCCCACGTCGAGGAGAACGCCGCCCGGCTGGCCGAGCCGTGGGCGGAGATGACGCCCGAGTACGGCGAGGGCGTCCCCGAGCTGTTCAAGCAGGCCGCGCAGACCGGGGCCGCGGTGATGCAGATCGTCCACTCCGGGTCGGCGGAGCAGGTCGCGCAGGCCAAGGACGTCCTGTCGGGCGCGCGGCGCGACCTCTACCGCATCCTGGCCGACGACATCGACGGCGCGGACGCCGACGACGACACCGGCGACGCGGGCCCGACGGCCGAGCGGGAGTGACCATGACACGCGACGAAATGCGCATCGGCGACGCCGAACGGGACGCGGTCATGGTCGCCCTGCACGACCACTTCGCGGCGGGACGGCTCGACCGCGGCGAGCTGGACGAGCGCATGGACGCCGTGCTGTCCGCCAAGACGCACGGCGACCTGCGTCCGCTCGTCCGCGACCTGCCCGCCCCGACCGGCCTGCCGGAACCGGAGAAGCAGGCGCCGGCGGCCGTCCCGTGGGGGCCGGGCGCGGCGGTGATGTTCGGCGGCCCGATGAATCCCGCGTGGCGGCATCACGCCCGGCACATGGGCCACGGCCACGACCGGCACATGGCGCGGGGCCGTCACCGGCACGGGCCGTTCCCGGCGTTCCCGCTGCTGCTCGGGGTGTTCCTCGTGCTGGCGTTCACGGCCGGGCCGGGTGCGGGGCTCTTCGCGGTCCTGCAGATCGCGCTGGCCGTCTGGGTCGTCCGCGCGGTCCTGCTGGCGTTCGGCGTACGCCGCTCCCGCAGGTCAACGTAGGCCCGCGTCGCGGGCCAGGAGGCCGGCCTGGGTGCGGTTGGCGCAGCCGAGCTTGTCGAGGAGGCGGGAGACGTGGCCCTTGACGGTGGCCTCGCTGAGGTGGAGGCGTCCCGCGATCCGCGCGTTGGACAGGCCCTCACCGAGGCAGGCCAGCACCTGCGTCTCCCGCTCGGTGAGGCCGCCGACGAGCGCGCGGACGCGGTCGCGGCCGGACGCGCGGGTCTCGGCCGTGCCGAGCAGCCGCATGGTCGCGGCGGCCGACATCACGGTGTGCCCGTCGGCGGCGACCCGGACCAGCTTCACCAGGTCCTCCGGAGGCGTCGACTTCAGCAGGAAGCCCGCCGCGCCGGCCCGCAGAGCCCGGATGACGTACTCGTCGGCGTCGAACGTCGTCAGCGCGACGACGACGGGCGGGGAGCGCAGCGCGGTGATCCGCTCGGTGGCGGCGAGGCCGTCCACGCCCGGCATCCGCAGGTCCATGAGGACCACGTGCGGCCGGTACCGGACGACGGCCTCGACGCCGGCGGCCCCGTCGCGGGCCTCCCCGACCACCTCGATGTCGTCGGCGGCGCCGAGGATGGTGCGCAGATGCGCGCACACCATCGGCTCGTCGTCCACCAGCAGCACCGTGATCAAGGGACGAGCCCCTGTTCGGGCGCGGCGACGGGCAGGTAGGCGGGCAGCGACGCCTCGACGCGGAAGCCGCCCGCGGACGGGCCCGCCGTGAACGTCCCGCCGATCAGCTCGACGCGTTCGCGGAGGCCGTCGAGGCCCGTCCCGGACCCGCTGGCCGCCAGTGCGGCGTCCGGCTCGCGGGACGCGGCCGCGTTGCGCACGGTCAGCGCCACGCCGTCGGCCCGGTAGCGGACCTCCACGCGGACGGCGGCGCCCGGCGCGTGCTTGCGCGCGTTGGTCAGCGCCTCCTGCACGACCCGGTAGGCGGTGCGTCCCACGGCGGGTGAGGCGGGCGGCGGGTCGCCGTGCTCGGCCAGCTCGACCGGGACGCCCACCGCGGCGGACTCGGCGACCAGCGCGGACAAGTCCGGCAGCGGCTCGGCGGCCGGCCCGGACGTCTCCTCGGGGTCGCGGCGCAGGAGGCCGATGACGTCGCGGAGTTCTTCGAGGGCCTGGCAGCCGGTGCCGCGCAGCTCCTCGGCGGCCGTGCGGGTCGGCTCGTCCGGCGCCCGCACGCGCAGCGCCCCAGCCTGCAGCACCATCAGCGTCACCCGGTGCGCGACGACGTCGTGCATCTCGGCGGCGAGCCGGGCGCGTTCCTCCGCGCGGGCCCGCTCGGCGAGCAGGTGCCGCTCACGCTCGGCCCGTTCGGCCCGTTCGGTGAGGGCCTGCACGACACGGCGGCGCGCGGCGGCGTACATGCCGAGCAGCGCCCCGCCGATCACGACGGCCATGCTGCGGAAGACGATCCCTTCGACGCTTCCGGTGTCCTGGGCGACGATGCTCCGCAGCGCCGACTCGGGGAGGACGTCGTCCAGGCAGCCGATCGCGACGAGCAGCGCGGCGACCGGCAGCCAGCGGACCCAGACGGGGCGGGCCCCCTCGCGGGGGAACGCCATCACCGCGTACGCGGCCAGCGGCGCGGTAGGCGGCCACCAGATCGCCGGTTCGACGGTCCGGTCGGCGTCCACCCGCAGCAGCGTCCCCGGCGCGGCCAGCTCCACCAGCCACACGAGCACGGCGAGCCCGGCGGTGATCCACGCGACCGTCATGGGCGCGCGGCGCCGGAGCACCAGGGCGAACGCGGGCACCAGGAACAGCACCGGCAGCACGCCGCCGTGCCAGCGGATCATCGTGTCCGGGCCCGCGGCCGTCCACCAGCTCTGGGCCGCGCCGCACAGCACGACGACGGCGTCGGCGACCCGGTCACGGGGCCGTCCCGGTGGGAGGAGCCGCGCGAGGAGGGGACGCGGCGAAGGCATGCGCACGCCCGTTCCCTGTGGGAGGACGACCCCCCGCACCCCCCGCTTCGCTTCGCTCATCCCATTACCGTACGCACCCCGGCGGGGCCTGCCACCCCTACGAAAGTCGCGTCGCGGGGCCCGTCCGTAGGGGCCGGACGCGACGATCCGCGCTGCCGCCGGGCCGCCCCGCCCGGCTGGAATCGGCGGCATGCTCAAACTCGTGCTCCGGGGCCTGGTCGCGCACCGCGCCCGCCTGCTGCTGTCGATGGTCGCGGTCGTGGCCGGTGTCGCGTTCGTCGCCGGGACGCTGATGTTCTGCGCCACGCTGGACCGCTCGTTCGACCGCGCCTTCGACGATCTGGGGCGCGGCACGGACGTCGTCGTCCGGACCGAGCGGGCGTTCGAGGCGGGGCTCGGCGAGCGGGCGCCGGAACGTCCCGTCCCGGCGCCGGTGCTGGAGACCGTGCGGCGCGTGGACGGTGTCGCCAAGGCGCATGGCGTCGTCACCGGGTTCGCCGCCGTCGTGGACCGGCGCGGCCGGATCGCCGGGGCGGAGCCGCAGACGGGCGTGGCGTGGGACGGCGACCCGGACCTGTCGCTCCCCCGGCTCACGTCGGGGACGCCGCCCGCCGCGCCGGACGAGATCGCCGTCGACGTCACGACCGCCCGCGACGCGGGTTACCGGATCGGCGACCGGGTCACCGTGGCGCTGTCATCGGGCACGCGCATGTTCCGGCTCGTCGGCCTGTTCGAGGTCGGCGACTCCGCGTTGAGCGATCAGCTCTCGATGACGGCGTTCGCGCCCGGCACCGCGCGGCGGCTGCTGTCCGATGATCCGGGGACCTACGCGCGGATCGTCGTGCACGCCGACGACGGCGTCTCGCAGGAGCGGCTGCGGGACGCGGTCGCCGCGGCGCTCCCGGCCGGCGTCGAGGCGATCACCGGCCGCGCGGCCGTCGACGAGCAGGCCGGGCAGCTGAAGACGGTCCTCACCGTGATGCGGACGTTCCTGCTGCTCTTCGCCGTGATCGCGGTGTTCGTCGGCTCGTTCATCATCTTCAACACGTTCGCGATGCTGGTGAGCGGGCGGGTCCGGGAGCTGGCGCTGCTGCGCGCGGTCGGGGCGTCGCGCGGGCAGGTGACGCGGTCGGTGCTCGGCGAGGCGGCCGGGGTCGGGGTGGCGGGCTCCACGCTGGGCCTGGTGGCGGGCGCGGGCGTCGCGGCGGGGCTGGCCCGGCTGATGACGGTCGTCACGGGCGGGGAGGAGCTGCCGTTCGGGACGCTGGTCGTGCCCGCCTCGGCGGTGATCGCGTCCTACGCGGTGGGGACGCTGGTCACGCTGGCCGCCGCGTTCGTCCCGGCGCGGCGCGCGTCGCGGATCCCGCCCGTCGCCGCTCTGCGCGAGGCGGCGGCGCCGCCGCGTCCGCTGCGCGGCCGGGCGAGGTGCGGCGTCGCGGCGCTCGCGGTGGGCGCGGGGCTGGTCGCGGCCGGGTTCGCGTCCGAGGGGAGGACGGCGCTGACCCTGGCCGGTGCGGGGGCGATGGCGCTGTTCGCCGGGGTGATCGTGGTGTCGCCGGTGCTCAGCCGGCCCGCGATCCGGTTCCTGGCCTGGCCGTTCACGCGGTTCGGCGGGAGCGCGGGCCGGATGGGCGGGCGCAACGCGCTGCGCGACCCGAGGCAGACGGCGGCGACGGCGTCGGCGCTGACGATCGGCCTCGCGCTGATCGCGACCGTGTCGGTGCTCGTCCAGTCGATGGCGGCGTCGGTGGACCGGCAGCTCGGCGCGGGCCTTACCGCCGACTACCGGGTCACCGGGCGCAGCCAGATCACGCCGGTCGGCGCGGAGGCGGCCGATGCGGTGGCGCGGGTGGAGGGCGTGCGGTCGGTGATCCCGATCCGCACGGCGCGGTTCGAGCTGGACGGTTCCGTGCGGACGGCCGCGGCGGGCGAGCCCGGTGAGCTGCTCGGCCATTTCCGGCTGCCGCTCCAGGAAGGGTCCGCCGCCGTGCGCGGGGACGCGCTGCTCGTCGGCCGCAGCGTCGCGAAGCCACAGGGCTGGAAGGTCGGGACGACGATCCCCGGCCAGTACCAGGATGGGACGAAGCGTACGTTCCGGATAGCCGGGATCTACGCCGACCGGCCGTCGGTCACCCCGTCCGCCCCCACCATGATCATCGACTGGGCCGGCTACCGGACCCACGTCCCGGACGCCCCGATCGACCGCATCGAGATCAACGCCGGGTCCGCGGGCCGGGGCGCGCTGGAGGCGGCGCTCGCCCCGTGGCCGAACCTGGAGCTGAAAGACCGCGCCCAGATCAAGGACGAGGCCGCCGGAGACATCGGGCTGTTTCTCAACCTCGTGCTCGGCCTGCTGGTGCTGTCGGTCCTCGTCGCGGCGCTGGGCATCGTCAACACGCTCGCGCTCGCCGTCACCGAGCGGACGCGGGAGATCGGCCTGCTCCGCGCCATCGGCATGCAGCGCCGCCGGCTCCGCCGGATGATCCGCTACGAGGCCGTCGCCGTCTCGCTGTTCGGCGCGGTGCTCGGTGTCGGGACGGGCGTCGTCCTCGGGATCGTCCTGCAGCGCGTGATGGCGGACGGCGACGGCGGCATGGAGGTCCTCGCGATCCCCTACGGGCGGCTGGCGGTGTGCGTGGCGGCGGCGGCCGTGATCGGCGTCGTCGCCGCCGTGTGGCCCGCCCGCCGCGCCGCCCGCATGAACGTCCTCGAAGCGATCGCGACGGAGTAGGCGGGTCCCACCGGCGGTGCCGGGTTCAGGCGGCGGGCATGCGGGCGCAGCGGTCGGGGACGGCGTCGTGGAGTGCGCGCAGGCCGCGGGCGATCAGCGGGTTGCCGCGGCTGCCGCGCCGCACGCAGGTCAGCACGCGCCGCCTCGGGACGCCGTCACCGGTCAGCGGGACCCGGACCACCTCCTGGTCGGCGGGCCCGCCCGCCAGCCGCGGCACGAGGGACACCCCGAGGCCGTTGCCGACCAGCGCCCAGATCACCGACCAGGTGGTGGCGTTGTGCGCGATCCGGGGCGTGAACCCGGCGGCGGCGCAGTAGGCCATGACCTGCTGGTGGTGGGCGCAGCCCTCGGGCTGGACGCTGATCCACGCCTCGCCCGCCGCGTCCTCCAGCCGGACGCCGCCGCGCCGGGCGAACGGGTGCCCGGCCGGGACGATGAGGTCGAGGGCCTCCTCCAGCAGCGGTTCCCGGTCGAAGCGCGGGTCGCCGGGCGGCGGCGCCTCCGGGGTCGGCTCGATGACCGCGATGTCGGTCTCGCCGGCGGCGAGCAGGCCCACGGCCACGTCGGTGTCGCATTCGCGGATCTCGATCGCGAGGTCCGGGTCGGCGCGCTGGAGGGCCCCGGCGGCCGGGGCGACGAGCCCGCCGACGGCCGTGGTGAACCCGCACATGCGCAGCGGCCCGGCGGCCCCGGCCCGGTGCGACTCGAGGTCGGCGAGGGTCTCCTCCCACTTGGCGAGCAAGCCGTCGGCGTGCTCGATCAGCAGGTACGCCGCCGGGGTCAGCTTCACCTTGCGGCCCTGCGGCTCCAGCAGCGGCACCTTCAGCTCCCGCGCCAGTTCGCGCAGCTGGTGGGACACCGCCGACGGCGTGAGGTGCAGCGCCTCCGCCGCGGACGTGACCGTCCCGTACTGGTGGACGAGCCGGAGCATGTGCAGCCGCCGCAGATCCATCATGTAACCATTTTGCACGATCCCATGCGGAAACATGAAATGGACGGCAACGTTCGGCCGGACGCAGACTGGTGTCATGAATCAGCAGAACACAACACTTTCCCGGCACCTCACCAGTGACGGCGTCGTCGTCTGGACCCGCTGCGCCTGCGGGCGGCTCCGGATGGACCTCGTCCCGTACGCGGGCGGCACGCCCCTCACCGCGGGCCCGTGCCCGCACTGCGCCTCCGGTCCCGCTCGCGGCGCTCAGTCCTGATCGAGGGTGATCTCGTAGTGGAGCGTCCGGAAGCGCTTCAGCCGGTGGAACAGCGGCACCGCGAACCCCTGGAGGAACGGGTGCTTGCGGGCCAGCAGCCTGCGGATCGGCTTCGACTCCTCCTCGGTGAGCAGCCGGGCGCGGCCGCGCGACGCCGCTCCGGTGACCTCCCCGCGGAACGTGCTCGGCGCGATCTCCACCTCCGGGTTGCGCGCCAGCCGCTTCGTCTTCACCGCCTGGTCGTAGGTGCGGAAGTAGGCGTGGCCGCCCTGGACGACCACGTTGACGGGCGTCCCGACCGGCCTCCCGTCCTTGCGGTAGGACGTCAGCAGGATCGTCCGCTGGGTTCGCAGGCTCTCAAGCGTCGATGTAACGGTCATGTCCGGGAGACGGGACACCGCCGCCGGATGTGACATCAGGCGTCGCGCAGCGCCGCCGCCTCGGAGGCGAGCTTGCGGACGCGGTCCCAGTCGCCGGCGCGGACGACGTTCGCCGGGGTCAGCCAGGACCCGCCGACGCAGCCGACGTTGCCGAGCGCGAGGTAGTCGGCGGCGTTCCTCGGGCTGACCCCGCCGGTCGGGCAGAACCGGATCCCCGGCAGCGGCCCGCCGAGCGCCTTCAGGAAGGCGGCGCCGCCCGCCGCCTCGGCGGGGAAGAATTTCATCGCGGTGATCCCGTCCTCCAGCAGCGCCATGGCCTCGGACGCGGTCGCGACGCCCGGCAGGAACGGCAGCCCGGTCGCGACCATCGCGGCCTGGAGGCGGGGCGTGCATCCGGGGCTGACCAGGAAGCGCGCCCCGGCGGCCGCGGACCGCTCGGCGTCCTCGGGGCGGACGACGGTTCCCGCGCCGACCACCGCGTCCGGGACCTCGGCGGCGATCCGCTCGATCGCCTCCAGCGCGGCGGGCGTGCGGAGCGTCACCTCGATCGCGGGAAGCCCGCCCTCGACGAGCGCACGGGCCATCGGGACGGCCGCGCCGGCGTCGTCCAGCACCACGACGGGGATCACGGGCGCGAGGTCGAACAGGTCTTCGGCGATCATGCGAGCTCCAGGGAGTCCGGGTCGGGCAGGCTCTGCGCGATGTGCAGGGTGGCGCCGACCAGGGCCGGGCCGGGGTGAACGATGAGCGCGGTGGGAATGCCGCGCAGGTAGTCCTCGACGGGGGGCTTCCCCTCGAAGCGGGCACGGAACGCGCTGTCGCGCAGGACGTCCACGATCCGCGGCAGGATGCCTCCGCCGAGGTAGACGCCGCCCCGGGTGCCGAGCGTCAGCGCGACGTTCCCGGCGAGCGACCCGAGCAGCGCGCAGAACATGTGCAGGGCCTCGCGGCAGACCGGGTCGTCGCGGCGCTCGGAGATCTGCTGGGCGGTGAGCGGCTCGGCCGGTGCACCGTCGATCGCCGCGAGGTAGCGGTGGATGCGGGCCAGCCCGCCCCCGGACAGCAGGAGCTCGGCGGTCGCGGAACCGCGCTCGGCGCGCAGCAGCCGCGCGACCTCGATCTCGCGGTCCGTCGCGGCCGGGACGTCGACCTGGCCGCCCTCGCCGGGCAGCGGCACCCACCCGGACGGCGTGGGGACGAGACCCGCCACGCCCAGCCCCGTCCCGGGGCCGACCACCGCGAGGGTCCCGCCGGCGGGCGGGCGGTCCTTCCCGATGGGGATCAGGTCGTCCTCGCGCAGGCGCGGAAGCGCGAGGGCGAGGGCCTCGAAGTCGTTGATGACGTCCAGGCGGGGCAGGCCGAGATGGGCGCGGACCTCCTCGGGTGTGCCCTTCGGCCAGCCCGCGTTGGTCAGGTGGAACGTCCCGCCCGTGACGGGCCCCGCCACCGCCAGGCACGCCGCGGACGGCCGGACGTCTTGGGCATGGCGCTCCAGGTAGGCGGCCGCCGCCTCGGCGAGCCCGGCATGGTCGCGCGTGGGCAGCGAGTGGACGCGGTACGGGTCGCCGTCCGGGCCGTCCACCAGCGCGAACCGGGCGTTCGTGCCGCCGACGTCCGCGACCAGCCACGGCGCGGCCGCCGGCGCCGCCCCGCCGCTCACGCCGGCCTCCTGTGAGGGGGCGACCCCCCACGCCCCCCGGTTCGCGCCGCTCACGCGAAGACTCCGGCGCCTCGCTCGGCCGGGCCCACCGCGTGCCGGAACGCCTGGAACAGCTCCCGGCCGGCGCCCCACGCCTGCTCGGCGTTCCCGGCCGCGGGCTCGCGGGCGGCGAACTCCTCGTCCGGGACGAGGACCTCCAGCACCCCCGCGTCCGCGTCGAGCCGGACGACGTCGCCGTCGCGGACGCGGGCGAGCGGCCCACCCGCCGCGGCCTCCGGCGACACGTGGATCGCGGCGGGCACCGCCCCCGAGGCGCCCGACATGCGACCGTCCGTGACCAGCGCGACGCGGTGCCCCCGGTCCTGCAGGACCGACAGCGGCGGGGTGAGCCGGTGCAGCTCCGGCATCCCGTTGGCGCGCGGCCCCTGATTGCGGACGACCGCCACCACGTCCCGGTCGAGTTCCCCGGCGGCGAACGCCTCCTGGAGCCGCTCCTGCGAGTCGAACACCCGCGCCGGGGCCTCGATCGTGCGGTGCTCGGGCCTGACCGCGGACACCTTGACGACGGCCCGCCCCAGATTGCCGCGCACGGTGTGCAGGCCGCCGTGCGTGTCGAACGGCTCGGCCACGGGACGCAGGACGCTCGTGTCGCCCGACTCCGCGACCGCGTCCCGCCACTCGGCCCCGCCGCCGGCGAACTCCGGGACGCGCCGGTAGTCGGCGAGGGTGTCGCCCCCGACCGTCCGGGCGTCCTCGTGCAGCAGCCCGGAGTCGATCAGCTCGCCGATGAGGAACGCGGTGCCGCCGGCCGCGTGGAAGTGGTTCACGTCGGCGGACCCGTTCGGGTAGAGGCGGGTGAGCAGCGGCGTGACCTTGGACAGCTCGTCGAAGTCGTCCCAGGTCAGCTCGATGCCCGCCGCCGCGGCCATCGCGACCAGGTGCAGCGTGTGGTTCGTGGACCCGCCCGTCGCCAGCAGCGCGACGATGCCGTTCACGAACGCGCGCTCGTCCAGCAGCTCACCGACGGGCGTGTAGTGGTCGCCCAGGTCGGTGAGCTGCAGGACGCGCCGTCCAGCCGCCTCGGTCAGGGCGTCCCTCAGCTTCGTGCCCGGCGGGACGAAGCTGGCCCCCGGCAGGTGCAGGCCCATGACCTCCATGAGGAGCTGGTTGGAGTTCGCCGTCCCGTAGAAGGTGCACGTGCCGGGCGAGTGGTAGGACGCGGCCTCCGCAGCGAGCAGCTCCTCGCGCCCTGCCTCCCCCGCCGCGAACCGCTTGCGCACCTTCGCCTTCTCCCCGTTCGGCAGCCCCGACGCCATCGGCCCCGCCGGCACCAGGACGACCGGCAGATGCCCGAACGACAGCGCCCCGATCACCAGCCCCGGGACGATCTTGTCGCAGACGCCGAGCAGCAGCGCACCGTCGAACATGTCGTGCGACAGCGCCACCGCCGTCGCCATCGCCACCACGTCCCGGCTGAACAGCGACAGCTCCATGCCGGCGCGTCCCTGCGTGATGCCGTCGCACATCGCGGGCACTCCCCCGGCGAACTGCGCCGTCCCGCCCGCCGACCGGATCGCGGCCTTGAGCAGATCGGGATAGTCCTGGAGCGGCTGGTGCGCCGACAGCATGTCGTTGTACGCGGACACGATCGCGATGTTGGGGGTGACGTCGCCCCTGAGCCACAGCTTGTCCTGGACGCCGCAGGCCGCGAAGCCGTGGGCCAGGTTCGCGCACCCCATGCCGCCGCGCACCGGGCCCTCCGTCCGGGCGTCCCGGATCCGCCGCAAGTACGCGCCGCGCCGGCCGGCGCTCCGCTCGGCGACGCGCCGGGTCACTTCCGCCAGGACGGGATGCACAGCCATAGGACGCTCCAGAGCAGGGGTTCTCCGGATCATCAAGCTACCGAGACATACGTAACCAGCACAACCCGACTTATGAACTTTCCCTTACCAAAGTCGGTATCTTCCACTAACTGGACGTACCGAACAGGGCCGTGCTTGACTGGCCGGATGCCGCGCCCCGTCACCCGCCCGTCCACGAGCGGCGACATGCTGCGCCTGATCCGCGAGGACGGCGTCGCCACCCGCACCGAACTGGGCCGCATCACCGGGCTGTCCCGTCCCGCGGTGGCGTCCCGCGTCGCCGGCCTCATCGCCCGCGGCCTCGTCGCCGAACGCGCCGACGGCCCGTCCACCGGCGGACGCCCCCCGGCCCGCCTGGAGTTCAACGCCGCCGGCGGGACCGTTCTCGTCGCGAACCTCGGGCAGTCCCGCGGCCAGCTCGCCGTCTGCGACCTCGCCGGGACGATCGTCGCCCGCGCCGACGGCCCGCCGGCCGAGGCGTCCCCCGGCAAGACGCTCCCCCGCCTCCTCGACCACTGGACGTCGCTCCTCGCGTCCTCCGGCATCGACGCCGCCACCGTCCGCGGCGTCGGCCTCGGCGTCCCCGACGCCGTCGAGCACGTCGCCGGACGCTGGGACGCCGTCGAGATCGGCCCCCCGATCTCCGACCGCTTCGGCGTCCCCGCCTACCTCGACAACGAGGTCAACGCCGCCGCCCTCGGCGAGCACCAGGCGCACCCCGGCGTCGACGACCTCCTGTTCGTCAAGGTCTCCACCGGCATCGGCGCCGGCCTCATCGCCGGCGGCCGCATCCAGCGCGGGGCCCTCGGCGCCGCCGGCGAGATCGGCCACGTCCCCGTCCCGTCCGCCGTGGACGCCCCGTGCCGCTGCGGCAACGTCAACTGCGTCGAGGCCATCGCCGGCGGCACCGCCCTCCTGGCCCGCTCGGACGCGGAGACCCTTTCCGGCCTCGCGACCCTGGCCCGCTCAGGCGACCCCGCCACCGTCGCCCTCCTGCGCGATGCCGGACGCCGCATCGGCGAGGTCGTCGCCACCGCCGTCAACCTCCTCAACCCCGCCGTCGTCGTCCTCGGCGGCGACCTGGTCGGCGCGGACGAACCCCTGATCGCGGGCCTGCGCGAGGTCGTCTACCAGCGCTCCACGGCCCTCGCCACCCGCACCCTGCGCATCGAACCCAGCCGCCTGGGCGAGACCGCCGGCCTCACCGGCTGCGCCGCGATGGTCCTCGACCGCATCCTCGCCCCCGAAACCATCGACGCGACCTGACCGCGAGGGTCACTCCTCCTCATTCTTGAAAACCTTCCGCTCCTTCGACCTGCCGGGGAAGACGACGAGCAGATGCCGCTCCGCGGGCATCTCCGGCGAGAACGTTTCAGGCTCGTCCCGCCCCCGCACGTACACCCGGAGCCGATACCGCCCCGGGCCCGCAACGGTGACGACCGGCATCTCCATCGGCCCCCACACCGACCCGACCGTCGACCGTCCGTCCGGACTCTCGAAGCCGACTTCGGCGACCCGGTCCCAGCCCTCAAGCGCGAGCGGCGGCGCCTTCCGATAGGCCCGGACGGTCAGGCAGAAGTCCCCCTGTGTACCCGTGATCACCGTGGCCGAGCCGCCCGCCGCTTCGACCAGTCCGTCCCCGTGGAAGGCCCCGCCTCCGGCCCCGACGAAATAGCTGCTGCTCTCGCCGCCCGAGGCGACCTCACTGGCCTCCGTGACCGGTTCGGGCCCCTTCGGCTCAGTCCGCTTGCAATACGCTCTGGCTCTCGCCTGCTCACGCTCATACTCCGCCGTGAGCGCCGCCCGCCTACGTTCCTGCTCCCGCAACCGAATCGCAGCCGTTTCCGGACACAGGTACGCCATTTCCTTAAAGGACGGCCAGTGAACTCCACGCCGTCCCAGTTCCGCAGGCGGCAACGGATTCTCCCCACGGCAGGCACGCCGTCCCTGATGGAGGAGGACCGCGTCGGACAACGGGTGCTCCGGAGCCGGATACCTCCTGAACAGGCGCTTTTCCGGATAGCCGCGCACCGAACATATGTAGGCGAGCCTCCTCTCACGCTCTGAGAGCCGCTTCATCGTCGGCACCAACGTCCCGGAGTCCTGTGGAAGTACGGGCCGCCCCTTGTCGCAGTCGTCCGGGCTCGCCATCACCACCCGTGGCGGTTCCTGGTCGCCGGCGACGCCGAGCACCATCCCCATCGCAAGGGCCCCGGAGACCACGCGGACCGCACGCACACCCGGCCGGTAAACCGACGCCAAGATCAAGCCCACGAGGACCAAGTGCCACGTCCACCACGCGATTTGCCAGCCGGGGAAAAGCTGCAGCCACAGATCCACGCACGTCCGCCCCCACCGCGCCACGTCGTACCCGAACAACACCGGCTGGACGAGGGCCACCGGCCCCAGAATCGCGACGAGCGTCCACCCCACCGCACGCCGCCTGGTCACCAGCCATACGAGAAACGCCGGAACAACGAGCAGGTACGGCCGGGCGTTCAGCTGCACATACCCCGGAATCGTCTGATGAAGCAAGCCGCCACATTTATCAAGGGGAAACGCAATGTCCACGGCGTATCCCTTGGCCTTCACCCCGAGCAGCGAGGCGACCAGGCCGGCAGTGGCCGGTACCGCACTCACCGCAACCGCGGCCCCCCATAAACACGTCTGCGTCCGCCCACTCCACTGCGACATGATCAGAAACCATAGTGAATCAGCCGAATCCCGACCCCCGGCGGCGCGCCGTCACGTCCATGACCGGCGACCGGGTCAGCGGCTGTCGCGCCTCGCCTGACGGCGGGCACCCTTCGCGCGGGTGGCGGCGTGCCACCGGTTCAACGCGGCATCGGCGCCCGTCGGCCTTCCGCGCGCCGTGGTCTGTGCCGCGTCCCCCGTACTCCGCGACCCGCTCACCGGCGGTGCGGCGTGACGGGCGAGGACAC
The DNA here is from genome assembly GCF_040650055.1 of Spirillospora sp. NPDC048819. NCBI lineage: Bacteria > Bacillati > Actinomycetota > Actinomycetes > Streptosporangiales > Thermomonosporaceae > Spirillospora > Spirillospora sp. NPDC048819. Next base: position 154,649 of record NZ_JBEZGN010000020.1, read on the forward strand.
TTAGGCGTCCAGGACGATCCGGCCGTGGGCGCGGGAGACGCAGGGATAGATGATGTCGCGGCGGTCGCGCTGGCTGCCGGTGAGGATGTCGTCGCGATGATCGGGTTCGCCGTCCAGGATGCGCATTCGGCAGGAGCCGCAGAGTCCGTTCTCGCAGGAGGAGTCAAGGGTCGGGGTGACGTCGCGGAGGGTGTCGAGCAGGGTGCGGTCGGCGGGCACGTGGAGTTGCCGGCGGCTGCGCTGGAGGACCACGTCGAAGGGCGTGTTCTCCTTGTCGTCCGGCCGGCCGGACGCGGCGAACCGCTCGGTGTGGAGGCTGCCGGTCGGGCAGGCGATGGGCATGAGCGCCTCGACGGCGTCCATCAGTCCGGCCGGTCCGCAGCAGTAGACACCGGCGCCGGGCGGGGCTTGGCGCAGGACTGCGTCGAGGTCCGGCCGTGGCTGGGCGTCCCGGGGGACGAGATGGACGTGGCCGGGGTATGTGGAGACGAGGTCGTGGGCGTAGGCCATCGCGGGAAGCGTGCGTCCGATGTAGACCAGCCGCCACCAGGCACCGCGACGGGCGACGGTGTCGAGCATCGGCAGCAGCGGGGTGATGCCGATGCCGCCTGCGATGAAGAGGTAGCCGGGCTCCTGGTGGAGGGAGAAGTTGGCACGCGGCCCTCGGATGGTCACCTGGTTTCCCGGTCGTAGCCGGTGCGCTTCGAGTGAACCGCCGTTGCCGTCCGTCTGCCGCAGGACGGCGATCTGGTACGAGGAGCGGTCGGCGGGGTCACCGGACAGGGAGTACTGGCGGACGGCCCCGGACGGCAGCACGAGGTCGATGTGCTCACCTGGTTCCCACGCCGGCAGCGGCCGGTCGTCTCGGGCGGCCATCCGCAGCGACACCACGTCCTGTGCGAGCTGCGAGACGCCGGTTACGGTCACCGGCGTCCGGGGGACCCCGGGCCGGTCACCGGTGCTGAGCCGTCGGCCGCTCCGGGTCATCCCCCAAGGCTTGAACACCGAGATCACGGCGACGGCAAAGGTCGCGATCGGGATCACCGGGTAGACCAGGGCGACCGTGACCAGCGACGCGTGCAGTTCGCTCACCGGCGCCCCCTCGATGGCCCGCTCGTGCGCGGCGTGGAGCGCCGGCCGGTTCGCGAACGGGGCGGAGAGGATCGCGGTGACCATGACGAGGAACTTGGCGGCCACCCACCGGTGCCGGAACAGCCCCCATCGGGTGCCACAGGCCAGGGTGATCCCGCTGAGCACGGCGATCATGGCCGGCGCGCCGAGAAGGGCCTCCTCAACGAGGAGCATGGCCGTGATCAGTGAGCGCATCGTCCCGGGGTCGGTGCTGGTGGCAGCGGTGATCGCCAGGACGTTCATGGTCGTGATGACGCCCAGCCAGGTGAGCGCGACGATGACGTGCACGGTCAGCACGGCCTTGCGCAGGCGGGGCGAGAAGACCCTCACCTCGTCCTTTCGGGTCCGTACCCACCTGCCGGCCGACGGCAGGAACACCAGCCCGCAGGCGCCGAGACAGCTCACCGCGCCGAGCAGCGTGAGCATGCCCGGAAGACTGCCGGTCCCGTGAGCTGACAGTTCGCCCGGCAGCACGTTCCCCAGGCACAGCACCGCGGTGACGGTGAGCATCACGCGGCCCCACTGCCGGCCGCTCCGCGCCATGACGGCGTAGAAGATCAGGCTCATGGCGGCCATGGACCAGCCGATGGTCTCAGGGCCGGCGCCGCCACGAGTCAGGCCGATCGCGGCGGTGACGGCGATGCAGGCGATACCCATGATCGTCAGTCCGGTGGACCACCGCAGCGGGGCCGGTGGCCTGGTGTGACGTGCGCGGAGTGCGGTCATGGCGCCGACTATATGACAAACAGGTGATTGAGTCACTTAGAAATTTTATTGTGTCACCTGTATCGTGAACATGTGAGGAGCCATCGAGAGCCCGCCCCCGGGCAGCGGCAGCGCGACGCCGAACGCACCAAGCGCCTCATCCTGCGAGCCGCGCTCACCGAGTTCTCTCGCGCAGGGTTCAAGGGAGCCAGGGTCGCCGCCATCGCCGCCCGCGCCGGTGTGAACACCCAGCTGATCTCCTACTACTTCGGAGGGAAGCAGGGACTCCACGACGCCATCCACACCACCTGGTTGCAGGCCGAGACACAGATCACCGCGCCGGACCAGCCCTTTGGCGAGGTGGTCGCCGATTACGTCCCCCTCGACGACGAGCGAAGGGACTTCGTCCGGCTCCTGGCCATGGAGAACCTGCAGGGCGGCGACGCGAAAGAACGTGAAGGGATGCGTCACGCGCTGGCCGATCTCGAACGCCGACAACGCGACGGCGAGATCGCCGCCGACCTGGATCCCGCCTGCCTCCTGCTCGCACTGGTCGCGGCGGCCGGCGCCCCCGCCGTCTACTCCTCCGTCATGCGCGCGGTCGCCGGAGACGAGGTCTCAGAAGACCAATTCGCCCGGCATTACGCAGCGCAACTCACCCGCATCGTGGAGCGCCTCGGCCCTCGGCCCGGCGACGAAACCGGCACGGCGACGTAGCGCCACCGTCGTTCTCACCGGCACGGTCGCGGGCGGCGACCCCGGCGAACGCGCCGCCCGCGTCCTGGACGAGCTCCTCCCGATGGACGCCGAACGAGCCGCCGAAAACCAGGTCTGGCTCGCCTTCCCCGCCCGCGCGCTCGTCGATCCCGATCTGCGCGCCCTGTGCGAAAAGGCCCACGACGCCCTGCGCTCAGGCCGCCGCGCCCGCAGTTGCCGCTCACCTCGACGAACTGCACACCCGAGGCACCCGCTAACCCGATCCCTCAAGGGCACCATCGGTATCCGGCTCACCCGACAATCATGAACGGCTGGGACACCGCAGCCGTCAGGTGCCGGGGACCCAGGGGTCAGGCCCGATACGGCGGAGACGCCCCCGCAGGGACCACTACCAAGGTGAACCTGAAATCAGCGGTCGAACTCCCCACGCCGGACACGAGCGAGCAGCCGTCCGAACTCCCCAGGCACAACCCCGAGCCGAGGCCCACCCGGATCCTTGGAGTCCCGCACCCCGATCACGCCATCGAGTTGGGCAACCTCAACGCAAGCGTCGTCGTGCATGCCGCCGCTACGCGAACTCTTGCGCCACCTGATCACAGGAAGCTCCAGGTCAACGGCTTGATCAGCTGTCATGAAGCATTCTGGCAAAGGTCCAATTCCCCACGCCTGATGCGCACCAACAGCCCGCCGAATTCCCGCGAACTCAACCCGAGCCGGGGCCCCTGCGGGTCCTTGGAATCCCGAACGCCAATACTTCCGCCGAGGCTCGCCAGTTCAACACAGGCTTCATCATTGACACCGCCGCTGTACGAACTCTTCCGCCACTTCGTCAAGACAGTTCCTTCAGCTTCTGTTCGATCAGAGACCTCGAAGCGGACCGAGACAGTGCCTCGGCACCGATCTCGTCGAACCGTATCGTGAGAGTGCGGACCTCGTCACCGGCCTCGATCAGCCGCCCACCGATCTGTGCTCCCGCGTAAGCGATGTCTCGGTTACGAACCGTGAGGACTTGGAACGGCCCATCAAAGCCCGGATGAGCGCCTGCAGATGAAGGAACGATACGGATAGTGATGTGGGGTGACTCCCCAAGGTCAAGCAGCCTGCGGAGTTGGTCGGCCATGACCTCCCTGCCACCGACGAGATGATCCAACACCGTCTCGTCGACCAAGATCCACAACCTCGGCCGTTTTGACCGGCCCAGGATCTCCTGTCGCTTGAGCCGAACCTCCAATGCGCCTTCGATGTCTTCGGCGCCTGCGCCAGCTGAAAGCAACGCCCGAGCATATTCATAAGTCTGCACCGGAACCGGAAGTGACTGACCGTGATAAATCTTGATCACATCAGCCGCCGATTCATACTGAATGTACTGTTTGAACCAGTCAGGGTCGTGTCCAGTACGGGCGTAGTACAACAACCGCTGAAAGTGGCCGCCGGTATTCCACGCCTCGTCAAGTCGCTTCATGTGATCGTCTTGCGGCCTGAGTCGCCCGGCCTCCCAGTTGGATACGGTGCCACGAGCCGCCTTTGCGATCAGGCTCACCTGGGCGAGCGATAGCCCCCTTTGAGTGCGATAAAACCACAGGTCAAAGGCCAACCAGGCCCAGAGCGAAGAGTTCGGATCGATCGTCTCCCGAACACTCACCGAACCTCCAGGTGTATCCAGCGGATCCCGATGCACAACACATTAGCTCTCGAACGCCGATCCTGTGTGCCAGATCACAGAAGAAGGGGACGGCGGAAATGAACGACCAAGTGCCAGTGGTCCAAATGCCTGAATCGGACGAAATCCGGATGACCCTGCTCGGAGTGGACTCTTCGGTCGCACTCGCCCGCGAACTCGTCCGTTATGCCCTTCTCAATTGGGGCTACGGCCGGGACCTGATCGATGACTCGACGGTCGTCATGAGCGAAATCGTGACGAATGCGATCGAAGCGGCACGCGGACATCTGCTCAGAATCCGGGTCGCGTTGGACAACGGCGCCCCGGTGCTGGAGTGCTGGGATCCGTCCCCCGAACTCCCGGCGCATCCGCAGCCGGCCTCGACGCCCTGAGCGGACGCGGGCTTGCGATCATCACCGCATACGCCAAGGACACGGGTATCCGCGCGTCCGCCACCGGCCAGGGCAAGATCGTCTGGGCGCTCATGCCCGTCCCCGAGAACGCCCCGGCCCAGTGACTCCGGCCGTCCTCGTCGGCCTGACCGGCGTCCTGGTGGACGACACCGCCCTACACCAGCGCGCGGCCCACCAAGCCGCGAACGAAGCCGCTCTGTCCCTGACGGCCGAAGACAACCGAACCTTCTTCACCGGACGGACGGCACACGAAGGTTTCCGAGCGTTCCTCACCCACCGCGCGCCGAACCGGTTGGGGGAGATCGACGACGTCCTGGCCGCCAACGCCCGGTCATACCGCGCTCTCGCTGAGACCGACCTCCACCCCTCCCCCGGAGCGTCGAACTGGTCATGGCCCTATGCGGGACGGGACACCGACTCGCCTTGGTCACTGACTCGACCATCCCAGAGGTCTCCGCGGCCCTCCGCGTCCTGCGCCTGGACGATGCGTTCGACGCGATCGTGGCCGCCGAGTCCGTTCCCAAGGGCAAGCCGTCATCGGCGCGCTATCTTGCCGCAGCCCGGATGCTCAACCGTCCACCGCAGCACTGCCTGGTCATCGAGCGCGCCCCCACGTCCACAGCTCGTGGAAGTCGGTAGACCGTCGCACAGCGGAGCCGAATGAGGCATGACGGAGAGCATTCACGCGCCGACCTTCATTGGTCGCGCCGAGCTCGGAGAACGATGCATCAGCACGCTCATGCCTTCTGTTCGCGCATCGCACCCCAACACCGGGGGCTATCACGAGGGGGTGGCGGATACGGGTCCCGTTCGAGATGGCGGGCTGAGTACGCAGCGGGGGCGAGTACGTCGCTGATAGGACACGGCCGCGATGGCCAGAGCCCATCCGTAACCGGCGAACGCGGTGGCGGCGGCGCAGCTGAGAATGACCTCGGAACGCGAGCCGTTCATGTTCAGGACGCCGGCGAACTGGAGAAGGAGAAAGATCCAGATGCCCGTACCGTAGGCCGCGAGGGTCGGCGCGATCAGCCAGACCGGGGCCAGAGGCAGGAAGCGCGGCACCCGCTTGCCGGACAGCCACAGCGTCCAGCGAGGGAAGGTCGTCCCCCATTTGTGCACCAGTCCCTGGAGGAGGAACTCGGCGGGCAGGGCGGTGCCGAGGATGAAGGCCGGAATGAACAGATCACCGGGGGCCGCGAGGTCCCCACCGCGAAATGGTGGCGCGTCGGCGAAGCGCAGCAGATGGCAGCCGTAGTAGGGAACAACCGCCAGGCCTCCGAGATGAGCGATGCGGCGGATGCGGCCGGGTGCCGGCGGCTCGGGACGGACGACGGCCGACACCGAGCCCGGCGGGTGGGCCGGGCGGCCGCACCGCGGGCAGCTGTTCCGCGTGCGATGCCGCCACGACAGTGCCGTCGCGAAGAACAAGGCCGCCACGGCGGCGAAGCCGAGCCGCTGGCCGAAGCCGTCCCAGTCCGAGCGCCCGTCCCGATCGCGAACGGTGCCGTCGACGGCCAACTCGATCAGGTTGAGCAGCACGAACGCGCTGCCCGCCAACGCGAGCACCACCATGATCCACAGGCCCGCCGACACCACGGACGACGGCAGTCGCCGTCCCCACTCGCGCACCGTCGCCAGGGCCACGCTCGCCCCCATGAACAGCGTGGCCCCGGCCGCCCAGCCCAAGTACGGGATGTCGTAGAGCGTTCTGCCGCTCGAGGCGATCGTGAGGAGGACACCTCCGTACACCAAGGCCCATCCGCAGGCGACGTAGCCGGCCCACGACGGCCACCGCCGCCACCAACGGGACGAAGCCACCATGGCGCCGGAGGCGGGCAAGACGTTCACACATGACCTCCGGGTCGAAGAAGGATGCCCTCGCCCGGTCAGCCTCCTTCGCCGCCTGCCCCCGTGCCTCCCCCGCAAGTACCCGACACCTCACCTGCGCGAGGGAAGACGATCCACGCGAGCGTCCACCGCTGGTCCTTGATCCAGCTGTGGACGGTCGGTCCGGCACCCAGCGCGCCTCTTGTAGGCACGTCGCCTGCCATCGGTCAGTTTGGACTTCGCGCCGCCGACTCCCCTGAACACCACTGCCGCCGTCCCGTCCACCCGCCAGGCCCGCCGCCACCGGTTTGCCCGACATCCGCCTCACCCGGAACGTAGACCTGCACGCAGGGCACCCATCAAGAAGCGGTCCGGAAACACGGTGCCCCTCAATCTCAGACTGAGGATGGAAAACGCTCAGTCCGTCCGTCGGAAGGGCCCGAACTTCGAAGGCGTTCGAGCATCTCCCACGTCCTCATGCCACTGACAGTGCGACGCAATAACGAAATCCGGGCCAGCATTGACCAAAAAAACCTTTTGCCAACTCTCGTAAGCGTTCACCATCTCATGCCCAGCATCACCCATCTCGAGTTTGTCGATGACGAGGGTTTCATATTCGCACCCAACAAGAATACGCCGGACATTGCTAAATAGAACGTCGATGCGCGTTTCTGTGTCCGGAACATTCACACTCCGAACAAGGAGTTGAGAATAGCTGACCGAGTAATGCCATAGCCGGAATTCCCGGCTCCACGCCACCAGTCGCTCCATACTCACCCGCCGAGGAATCCAAGAAGTGGCATATCGACGACCTCACCACCTTGACAGAAGATGACACTGTCCCACGAACGGCACGTTCGTCGAAGCCGGGCGCCGTGCTTGCCGTCGGTGTCGATGGTGATCTAGCTGCTTGGTGCCCGAGTTGTCGTAGGGGGTAAGGATCGTCTGGGGCGTGGTCTTGCCGGTCTCGGGATCGGTGGCCAGCACCTTGTTGCCGACTTCTGGCTGGTCGATCAGTTTGTGGGTGCTGTCGGCCCGCAGGAAGCCGGTGGGAGGACCGAGGGATGCGCACGTCGCCGAGGCTCACTCGCTGGCCGACGTCTGCTCAAATTCCAGGTCGCGTAGGACAACGGCGCCCGGATGACGAAGTGCTGGGTTCCGTAGCCCGAACTCCCGCGCATCCGCCGCCGGGACTGGACGTCCCGAGCGGACGCTGCCTCGCGATCGTCATCGCGGCGGCGTACGTCAAGGACACCCGGCATCCGACCGTCGCAGGCCCCGAGGCCCTTCCTGTGGATCATTGGAATCACCGCGGACTCTCGGCCCTGGGGGTGGCCTCGCGTTCGAGGTTGTTCAGGACCTTTTCGATCACGGTGTCGTGTTGCCGGCGGATGATCAGCGGCCACATCAGCCGGAACATCCCGCCGGTGCGTCCCTTCAGCTCATGTCGTACGAGCGTGCCCCCGTGCTGGGGGTGAAGGGTGAATCCGTGTCCGCCGCTGAGCTGCTTGCCCGTGTCGAACCACAGTCGGCGCCCAGGTTCCACCGCCCCGACGCAGTAGCGGAGCGTGGAGTGCTCGACCGGCGCGCCCGGCCCGAGGCCCTCCGGCAGCCGGAAGGAACCCGCTCCCTCCGGCCAGAGCCGATCCTCCTCGCCGCCGATCGTGGCGAGCAGTTCCCAGACCCGCTCGGGTTGGGCGTCGATGAATCGCTCGTGCATGTTGTAGACCATGTCAGCCTCCATACGGCAGCGTATGGAAGCACCATACGCCTGCGTATGGGAGACTGGAAATGTGAGGTTGGCAACGTGAGCCGCCTGTCGGCCGGCGATTGGGCCCAGGCGGCATTGGAAGCCCTCGCGGAGGGCGGGCCGGCCGCCGTCGCGGTGGAGCCGATAGCGGTACGGCTGGGCACCACCAAGGGCAGTTTCTACTGGCACTTCCGCAACAGGCGCGCGCTGGTCGAGGCCGCGCTCGCGCTGTGGGAGCAGGACACCGAGAAGGCGATCGCGACGCTGAACGAGATCGGTGATCCCGTGCTGCGGATGTACACCCTGCTGGAGAACACCATGGCCGATTCCATCGACGCGGCGATCTCCTTCCGGCTGATCAGCGCCGCCGACGATCCCGGGATCGCTGAGACCGCCCGGCGGGTGAGCGAGCGGCGCCTGGGCTTCATGCAGGCCGCGCTGGAGGAGATGGGCATGCCCCCCGACGTCGCCCGGCGACGCGTCGTCGGGGGTTACGGAAGCTATCTCGGGATGGCCGCGCTGCGCCGGATCGGCGCCAATGACGAGCCCCTCATCGACTTCATCGACCAGGTCATGGCCGATATGACACTCCCGCCGTCCTAGATGTGCTCGGCCACAGGGTTGTACGTCTAGCCGTCGGTCACTTCGTGACGGTCAATTCGTAGTCCACTGAGACGCGGAGGTCTCCGCTGGTTCCTCGGATGCTGGCCTCGTGGGCACCGGGCGCCAGCGGCGGGACGGTGGCCCACAGCCCGCAGCCGTATCCCTGCGTCTGACCTTCAGCCTGAGTGACCGGGTTGCCAGCGACCCCGGTGACCGTGACCGGTGTGGCCGACCACCGTTGAAGTTCCGTCTTCTTTCCGTCCAGCATGAAACTGCCGGACGCGGCATTCATGAACGCCGCACAGTCTTCTTGGGTCGCGACCAAATTGACGATGGGCGCCACCAGCGTGCGGTCCGCTGGAACGGCGCACCGGCGCTTCACCGAACCACCGAAGGTTCCGGCGAGGAACCAAAGATCGGACGGCTGGCCTTCGGCGCAGTAACCCCCTGTCGTGTCCTCGACGGGATTACGCCCTGAGGGTGCACCGGCGGCCCAACTCCACCAGGCCGACTGCACTTCCCCGGGACTGAACTCTGGGCGCGCACTCGCGCTCGGTGAAGGCGCCGCACTCTCCGTCGCACCTTCGGCACGCGGAGACGAGGAATCGTCTGTTTTCCCTTGAGCGCATCCACTGGCCAGCGCGAACACCGCCAGCGAAGCCACAAGCCGACCACGAATCATCGGCACAGATTAGCGCAACCCGATCAAGCCGACGAGATGATTACTCGCTGCGCCGATCGACGCCACGATCCGGCAACGAAAGTCCGAGAACCCATTGTGTGTTTCCGCAGGGCATTCGATAGTTGGGTGACCCGGTCGGCAGCTCATAGGAATCCCCATGGAGATCACTAGTTTCGGCGTGCTCACTTCCCGAATTATGGCCGTGGGCGTCGCGTTCGTCACCGCCGGTTGTGGTCTGTTCGAGGGCGAGCAGATCTGCACTATGGAAGCCATCCCGGCCGGGGTCGTCGTGGAGGTCGCGGCTCCGTTGGCGCAACGCGCCGATGTGGCCTCGGTCGAGCAGTGAGCCTTTTCCATCCTGATCGTGCTGGTCACGGGCTGGTTGCGGTAGGCGGATCCGGCCGGTGATGCGGCGAGGCCCCTGGTAGATGCGGAGTCG